>WOYR01000129.1:0-14525 GCA_011620705.1 Microbacteriaceae bacterium
ATCCGAGCCCGACGCCGACGCCGGGCACGACCCCGTGACCCGGCGGCTGAGCGTGTCGTGAGCTCGCCGATCTGAGCTGAGCCATCCGGAGCCTGAGCCATCCGGAGCCTGAGCCATCGGGAGCCTGTGCCGTCCGGAGATGGGCGCCGTCATCCTGGGAGGAATCTGGGATCGGATCGGTCACAGTCACTGCGACGGGGTTCCATTCCCCGACGAGGAGGTTCGCATGTGGTGGCTCGTCGCCGTCGGCGCTGTGGTGGTTGTCGGTGTGCTCATCCTCTCGCGCCTGGCCATCGGTGTGCTGGCGGAGATCTCGACCGCGCTCGACGAGGCGGATGACGATGACGACGACCCCGACCCGAGCACCTCGAGGAATTCCCCCAGAGCCACGGCGTTGTACGCCGCGGCCGCGAAGGCGGCCGGTGCCAGCTCGCCGGCGAGGTAGTCCCGCATCCCCTGCGCCAGTCCGGCGACGGTCTGATCCACGATGTGCAGCTGCCCCTCGGGGAGGGAGTCCGCGACCGATCCGAATCGCACGGTCACGATCGGCAGCCCTGCGACAGCAGCCTCGAGCAGAACCATCGGCTGGCCCTCGTAGTCGCTGGAGAGGACGAAGCAGTCCGCCGCCGCGAGCACCGCGAAGGGATTCCTGAGAGATCCGGTCATGACGACCGAGTCGTCCAGCCCGAGAAGCGAGCGCCGAGCGCCGAGGGCGTCGCGAAGCGGCCCGTCGCCGACGATGACGAGCCGCGCATCGGGGCGCTCCGCATGGACCTCGGCGAAGGCGTCGAGCAGACGGGCGTGGTTCTTCTCGGGACTCAGCCGGCCGACCGTCACGAACCAGCGGGCCCCGTCATCGGCGTCCAGCTTCGCCACCCAGTCGGGGAGCACGACCTCGCCGGTTTCGGGATCCTGGAACTCGACGGCGTCGCGGAGGGGTACGCGCAGCATCCGCTCGACGGCCGCGTCGTCGATCACGTTCCGGGCAGAGGCGAAACACGCGGCCGGGACGCCGTAGCGGGGCGCGAGCGCTGCCGCGTTGGCGCGCGAGAGTTCGCGGGACACCGAGACGAGCGCATCGAACCTCGGGTACAGGGCGAAGACGGCGGGGAGCGAGCGGCGCATCCTGCGGCGTCCGTTCACGGGACGGTGCACCTCGGCCGCCATGTCGTTGTGCAGCCAGATCGCCCGCCGCGCAGGCGGCGAGTGCAGGATCAGCTGCGCCCAGAAACGGCTGTAGCCGCTGAAGTCCACGACGGCATCGAAGCGGGTGTCACCGAGGCAGCGGCGCCATTCGTCCTCCCAGATCCGCCGCTCCCATTCGGCTTCCCGGTGGGCGGGGCGGAATCGACCGAGCAGGCGCATCGTCAGCACCGTCATGCGCCGCCCTTGCAGGCTTCCTCGTCGATGGAATTGGCGCACCCGCGAGTCGATGCGCGCGGCGTTCGCGCGTTGCTCGCGCCCGCCGGGCCGCGCCATGAGCACCGAGACCTCCAGGGCGTCGTGGTCGAGGTGCGCCAGGAGGTTCAGTGCGGAGGTCGTGATGCCGTTGGAACGCATACCGCCGAGGTAGATCAGCACCGACCGTCGGCGCGGTGCGGGCCGGGGCAGGAACCGCGGGTCGATCTCCCGGCGGAAGACGGCGTCGATGACGCGCTCGGTGGCGTGGCCGTCGTCGCGCTCGGTGAAGTCCTTCCGCCACCGCTCGGCCGCCGCCGACGTGGCCGCATTCGAGGAGGCCGCATCCGAGGAGGACAGGATGGCGTCGGCCAGATCGGCGACGGTGGTCACGACGGGGCCGGGACGGTCGTCTGCCCCGAAATAGGTCCCGCGCTCCCGCGCGTAGTCCTCCTGATCGGGGGTGAAGAACACGATCGGGCGAGCGGTGCTCAGAAAGTCGATGAAGATCGACGAGTAGTCGGTCACGAGCACATCGGCCAGCCCCAGAATCACATTGGTGGGGATCTCGTTGGGGATGAGACGCCCGCTGCCCGCCTCCGCCGTCATGCCGCGCGCCACCGCCTGGTGCACCTTCAGCAGGACCAGGTGCTGCTCGCCCAGAAGCTCCTGGAGGCGGTCGGCGGCGGCGATCAGCCCTGCGGCCTCGTCGCGGGGCTGTCCGAAATCGGTCCCCTTCCAGGTGGGGGCGTACACGACCAGCCGCCTCCCCGCGACATCGATCCCGGCATCGCGCAAGGAGCGGATGACCGCGCTGCGCTGCTCCGGATCGAGGAACTGCCGGTCGGTGCGCGGGTACCCCGCCTCCAGGATGCGGCCCGGCAGGATGCCCGCGAGCCGGTAGGAGTCGGTATACATCCGGGTCATATGCGGGTTCTGGGACAGCAGCATGTCGGCGATGACGAAGTTGCGCAGCACATTCGATGACTCGAACGCTCCCGCCGGCATGTCGTATCCCATGGTCTTGAGCGGCGTGCCGTGCCAGGTGTTCAGGTAGAACTGGCCATCGCGCTTCTGGAAGTCCGGCCCGAAGGTGGAGTTGTTGATCAAGTACTCGCAGCGAGCCAGCGCGGCGGCGTACGCGACGGAACGCGGCCGCACGAAGCTCACACGCGGATGGCGCGCGAACTCGGCGCGGAAGGATCGGCTCTCGGCCGGCTCGACCGCCCAGACGTGACGGAGCCCGGCGAAGGCCGGATCCGCGATCAGCGCCCGGAAGATCGCCTCAGGGTTGTCCAGCGCCCCATTGCCGCCGAAGGACTCGTACAGGATCGTGCCCGGGAGGATGGGGCGGGTCCGTGCCAGTGCCCTGCGCTCCTCCTGCAGTGCCCGTCGGAGGCGTCGCGGCCACCGCAGCAGCCGTCGCAGGGCGGATCGCGGCGGGGCATGCATTCATCGACTCTGCGAAGACGATCCCCAGAAAGGTCTCAGAACGCACGAACTCGAGAATCGTGCTCCGGTGCTCGGTCAGGGTGCGCACCCTGTGGAATCCGGCGGACTCGAGCGCCGCGATCCCGTAGGTGTCCGCCTTCCCGTCGATCGCGTACTCGACCAGCCAGATCCGCGCCACCCCGTCGAGTCTGCCGATGGCCTGCGCGTCGGCGAGCGTGAACGTGTCGTCGTACCAGGTGTCGTTCTCCCAGTACGGCGTCTTCAGGGTCGGGTCGAGCAGCCCGGCGAATCCGCTCGGATAGCTGCGCAGCGCCAGCCGCGGTCGTCGCGATGGTCGCACCGAATCGTCGAAGGCGACCGCGTCGCCCGGGCGCGCATGGGCGGAGATGGCGGCGCTGATCTGCGCCCAGTCGCTGTCGTTCTTCGCGTTCGGACCCCGTTGGGCGAGCCAGACCGGTGCGATCAGAGCGACCACGATCGCGAGCGAGATGGCGGACTCCGCCCGGCGCCGGACCGCAGCCAGCGCGTCGATCGGCACCGCGATCAGCAGCGCGACGGCCGGGGCGCACAACGCGAGGTACCGCGGCGTGTAGACCGCGATGAAGGCGCTGGAGCTCAGCAGGAATGCCGCGGGCACCACCATCCACGCCAGGGGGAGCAGCAGCCTGCCACGGGCGGCACCGGCGGACCGGATCGCGGCGCGCACCGTCAGAAGGCTTCCCGCGAGCACCAGCACCCAGGCTCCGATCGCCACCGCGGGGTCCTCGAACCACGGCGTGACGAAGATCGAGGTGACGTCGTAACTCTGGCGTTGCGCCAGGTAGGCGATCTGGCCGCGTTCGAGGAAGGCGAGGACAAGGACCGGCGATGCCAGCAGCATGGCGCAGCTCGTCGCCGCGGCCCATCCGGGGATGCGCCCCGTCGTGCCGCGCGATCCGTGCCGCGCGATGAGCAGCACGAGGAGGTGCGCCGCAGCGACCAAGGCCACCCAGATGAAGAGGGAGGTGCCGACGGCGAGCACGGCGCCATAGGCGATCCATCCTCGGCGGCGCGGCGAGGATGCGTCGAGCTGCAGCACGAGCACGATGGTCAGCCAGATGGCGAGCGCAGCGGTCGCCGCGTAGGAGCGGGCCTCGCTGCCCACATCGGTCATGCGCGGCAGGATCGCGCAGATGATCCCGGCCAGAACGCCGAATCTCAGCCCGCGCAGCCGGGAACCGAGCAGCACCAGCCCGGCGACGGCGGCGCCGACAGCGATGGCGCTGGGGAACCGCACCGAGAACGGCGAAGCGCCGAACAGGCCGATCCAGAAGTGCAGGCCGAGGTAGTAGAGCCCGTGCACCGCGTCGACCTTCTGGAGCATGGTGAACAGCGAGGGCAGGGGGCGCTGCGCCGAGAGGATGCTCGCAGCTTCATCGCCCCACAGCGACGCGTTGGCCGAGCCGAGCGCCGACACGGCGATCGCGGTCAGTCCGAGCGAAGCCGCGGCGATGGCGTCGCGGCGGTCGAAGGATGACACCGCTTCAGGCCAGACTCCCGCTCCCCAGAATCCTCTCAGATTTCGAGCTGTCTGCGCCGGGCGCGCGGCAGGCGGAACATCATCGTCGTTCCGCCGGGGCCGGTGCTCTCCACGGCTGCGGATCCTCCGTAGCGGGTCACGGTGTCCTTCAGGAGGGCGAGCCCGATCCCGGAGCCCGACACGTTCTGGTTATCGCCTCGCGCGAAGCGCTCGAACACCTGCGCGGGCGCGAGCCCGGTGATGCCCGGGCCGTGATCCGTGACCCGGACCTCGGCGAAGCCGTGAGCAGCAGTGAGCGAGACCTGGATGCTCGAACCAGGAGGAGCGAAGCGGAGAGCGTTCTCGAGCAGGGCGACCGTACTGCGGTGGATCGACGCCGCCGGCGCCAGCGCGGTGGCAGGCACGGCATCCAGTTCGATGGTCACCCCGCGCTGGCCCGCCAGGATGTTGAAGGAGTCCACGGCGAGTCGGACGACCGCTTCGACGTCCGCCGCCTTCTCCACCGTCGGCGGGACTCCTCCCTCCTCGGCGGTCAGGAGCAGCTCGTTGACGATCTGGGTCAGCGTTCCGGCGTCCCGGCGCAGCTCGGCGACCGTCGAGACCGCAGGATCGTCCAGCGGGAGGCCGCGCTGGAGGAGCTGCAGGCGCGCGTCGAGCACGGCCAGAGGTGTGCGCAACTCGTGGCTCGCGTTCGCCACGAAGCTGCGCTGGAGCTGCAGCGCGACCCCGAGCGGGCGCATGGCGCGCCGGGTTGCGAACCAGCTCAGCACGCCGGCGACCACGATGGCTGCCGCCCCGATGACGATGGCGGCGACCAGGATGTCCAGACCGCCGACATCGATGGTGCTCTCGTGGTGGCCGCTCTCGAAGACCCTGCTCGGCTCCAGGTGCGCGAAGACGAACGCGAAGGCCGCGATGACGACGAGCAGCACGAGGATCGTGGAGGCGAGGGCGAGCTGCAGGCCCACCGTGCGCGACGCCCGGCGGATCGCGGCCGCATCCGGGTCCGAACGGGGCGAGGCGCGAGCACTCATAGTGCTCCCAGTCTGTATCCCTGCCCTCGGACGGTGGTGATGATGTCGGGATCGGTCTTGCGGCGGACGTAGTGGACATAGGTGTCCACGGTCCCGGGCTGGTCGTTCGCGTCGAAGATCTCGCGCAGGATCTGCTCCCGGGTGAACGTGCGGCCCGGATTCACGGCGAGGAGCCGCAGCAGATCGTTCTCGCGGACGGTGAGGATCGTGCGCCCCTCGTATGGCGAGTACACGGCCCTGCTCTCCGGGTAGAACTCCCACGAACCGATCCGCACATACGGGCCCTCCCCCGAGAACACGCGCCGGATGGCCCTGAGGCGTGCGAACAACTCGTCGAACTCGAAGGGCTTCACCAGGTAGTCGTTCGCTCCGGCGTCGAGGCCGCGCACCTTGTCATGCACGGTGCCCAGGGCGGTGAGCACGAGCATCGGCGTCGCGACGCCCTTGGCACGGAGAGCCTCGATGATGTTGAGCCCGTCCGCGCCGGGAAGTCGGCGGTCGACGATCATGACGTCGAACATCTGCGTGACCGCCGCCTCGAAGCCCCCTTCGCCCGTCGGCTCGAGCGTGACCTCGTACACCTCCTCGAGCACGTCCCGCATCAGCGGCCCGAGCTGCGGATCGTCCTCGATCAGCAGGAGCCGCGGTCGCGCATCCGCCATGGGCCCTCCTCGTCGCACCGCTCGAGCCTCCCCCCGCATTTCTAAGAATGCTCTAAGACAGTGCCATGGGCGTGCCCCGGAGCTGCATGACCACGGCACCGATCGCGATCAGCAGCAGTCCGACGGCGGTGATCGGGAGATGGCCGGCATCGCTCCTCTCGAAAGATGAGCCTGCCCTCGCTGGCGCGACGGCGCAGAGCAGGATTGACTTGATGCATGACTGAGCCCTCCTCCGCCGGCCCGAGCGGCCATCCCAGTGAACCCCACGCCGGAAACATCGCCGGAAGGCTCAATTGGCTGCGCGCCGGGGTGCTCGGTGCGAACGACGGGATCGTGTCGACGGCCGCGATCGTGGTCGGCGTCGCCGGCGCCACCTCCTCGCTGGCCGCGATCGCCACGGCGGGTGCGGCGGGCTTGGTGGGGGGCGCGATCTCGATGGCCTTGGGGGAGTACGTCTCGGTCAGCAGCCAGCGGGACAGCCAGCGGGCACTGATCGCCAAGGAGACGACGGAGCTCCGGGACAGTCCGAACGAGGAACTCGAGGAGCTGGCGGGCATCTACCAGGCCAAAGGGCTGTCCGAGGCGACGGCGCTGCGGGTGGCGGAGGAGCTGACCGCGCACGACCCGCTGACGGCGCACCTCGAGGCGGAGCTGGGAATCAGTGAGCAGGATGTCGTCAGCCCGTGGCAGGCCGCGGGTGCCTCGGCGCTCTCGTTCTTCGTCGGCGCGGTCCTGCCGATGCTGGCCGTCCTGCTTCCGCCGGACGGATGGCGCGTGCCGGTCACCTTCGCCGCCGTGCTCGTCGCCCTCGCATTCACCGGGGCCCTCGGAGCCAGGCTCGGCGGCAGCCCTGTCACACGTCCGACCGTGCGCGTCGTGCTCGGCGGCGCGCTGGCTCTCGCCGTGACCTTCCTGATCGGAAGTCTTCTGGGAACGCGCATCGGCTGATGACCCGGATACTCGTCGTCGAGGACGATCCGCAGATGGGTCGGCTCGTCGCCGACGGCCTGGAGGACGAGGGCTACGAGGTCACCGTGGTCGGCAACGGCGTCGACGCCCTCATCGCCGCCGCCAACGAGGAGTTCGGGGCAGCGGCCATCGACGTGATGCTCCCGGAGATGTCGGGATTCGAGATCTGCCGCCACCTCCGAGCCCGGGGCAGCACGCTGCCGGTGCTGCTGCTCACCGCGCGGGACGCCGTCGAGGATCGCGTCCAGGGCCTCGACTCCGGGGCCGACGACTACCTCATCAAGCCTTTCGCGTTCGCTGAGTTCAGCGCCCGGATCCGGGCTCTGGTGCGGCGGGATGCCGCGGCCCCGAAGGCGGCGCTCCGGGTGGGCAACCTCGAGGTGGACTCGGCCACCGTTCGGGCATCCGTCCATGGGAAGCCGCTGTCGATGAGCATGAAGGAGTTCGCGCTGCTGCGATTCTTCGCGAGCAGGATCGGGCAGACCGTCACCCGCGAGGAGATCCTCACCGAGGTGTGGGGCACGACCCACCACATCGATCGCAATGTGGTCGACCAGTACGTGAGCTATCTGCGCCGCAAGCTGGAGCCGGCGGGCGCCGGGGTGCGCATCCTGACCGTCCGAGGCACCGGTTACCTCTTCGAAGCCGACGCGCCGTGAGGCGGCTGTCGGTCCGTGCCCGGATCACGATCGGCAGCCTGGTCGTTGCGGCGGTGCTCGTGACCGTGGCGCTGCTGGTGGTGCGGGCGCAGCTGGGCACGATCCTCTCGGACGCGGATGCCGCGCTCGCCCAGGGCGACCTGACCCCGTTCGAGCACGACATCACCGCCAACCCGGCGGCCGAGGTCGACAATCCGGGCACCGGTGTGCTCGTCTACGTGCGCAACCCGCGGTCCTCGGTCCAGGTGGACACGCTCCCGCACGACATCGTCGCGGTCGTCGAGAACCGCCCCCCGAGGACCGAGCAGTTCGCCTTCACCGACGACGACGGCCGCGACTTCATCGTGGTCGGGCACGAGGTGAAGACCAGCGCGGGCAGCTGGGCGCTCTGGTCGGCCCGCAGCACCTCGTCGAGCGAGCTCGCACTTGAGGGCCTGGACCGTGTCCTGGTGATCGGCGGCATCGTCCTGCTCCTCGGCTTCGGAGCGGCGTCATGGGTCCTGGCGACGCTCGCCCTGCGCCCGGTCGCCCGGATGCGCAAGCAGGCCGAAGCGCTGGGCAGCACCCTGGACGGCGAGCTTCCGGTCGGCGCCGCCCGGGACGAGCTCGCGGATCTGGCCACGACGCTCAACGAGATGCTCGCGCGGGTGCGGTCGTCGTCCGCGCGCGAGAAGCAGATGATCTCGGATGCCGCCCACGAGCTGCGCACGCCGCTGGCATCCCTGACCACCCAGCTGGAACTGGCGCACGACGACGCCGACGATGCAGCGGCTCTCGCGGAGCACCTGCGCGGCGCGGAATCCTCGGTGGCGCGCCTCGCATCGCTCGCGGGCAATCTGCTCGAGCTCAACCGGCTGGAAACCGAAGGCCGGGACGCTGCAGCTGCGATGAGGCACGGCGCGAGCAGCGAGGAACTGGCCACCGAGCTGATGGGTGCCGTCGACAGGGCGCGGATGCTCGCGCTGGCCCGCTCGATCGACGTCTCCTTCGAGATCTCGGGGGACTCCGGCCACACCTACCGCGTCAGTCGGACGTCGTTCGCGCGGGTGCTCGACAATCTGCTCGTCAACGCCGTCAACGCGGTTCCCGACCGGGGCGCCGTCGCGGCGACCCTCGATGAGGATGCTGCAGGGCTCCGCCTGATCGTCTCGGACACCGGGCCCGGGATGCCCGAGGAGTTCCTGCCGCGGGCCTTCGAGCGCTTCAGCCGTCCGGATGTGGCGCGATCGGGCGGTTCGGGCGGCAGCGGTCTCGGTCTCGCGCTCGTGCATGCGATCGTCGTCGACGCGGGCGGAACGGTGCGCCTCCACAACATCCCGCAGGATTTCCGGGTCGAGGTCCGCCTGCCCAAGATGTGAGATCTCACACCGACCAGGATGCCCGCTCATGGTCGGCGCAGAGGAAGCGTGCAGAAACTGGTCTCATGCCGACCCAGGCCGCCATGCGCCCAGTGCTTCCGACGCGCGACATCCGTGCTCCGCGGATCGATCGCCGTCGCCAATACGCGCGCCGTGCGCGGATGGCCGATCTGCTCATCACGCTCCTCTGGGGCTCGGGAGCCGCCGCCGTCGCCCTGTACCTCGCCTACGGGGGGATGAGCAGCTGGAACAGCTTCGGCGGGGTCGTGACCGGGCTGGGGATCATCGCGGGCCTGATCGGCAGCGACTTCGTGCTCGTCATGCTGGTGCTGGCCGCCCGCGTCCCGGTGATCGATCGGACGATCGGGCACGACCGGGCCGTCGCGACCCACCGGCAGCTGGGCAAGCCGGCGCTCTACCTGCTGCTCGCCCACGGCGGCCTGCTGCTCATCGGATACGGGGCGACGACCGGCATCAATCCGATCGCCGAGATCGGACCGATGCTCGCCCTGCCGGACATGCCGCTCGCGTTCATCGGGACCGCGCTGTTCATCCTGGTGGTCGTGACATCCCTGGTCGCGGTGCGCCGCAAGTTCAGCTACGAGGGCTGGCACCTGGTCCATCTGCTCAGCTATCTCGCGGTGATCTTCGCGCTGCCGCACCAGTTCAGCGACAGCGGGATGCTGGCCGCAGGGACCTGGCAGCGGGCCTACTGGATCGCGCTCTACGTCATCGCCCTCGCTGCGATCGTGTTCTACCGCTTTCTCAAGCCGATCGCCGCGTCCTTCCGGCACGGCATCACGGTGGCCGGAACGACGATCGAAGCCCCCGGCGTCGTGTCGATCCACCTGCGGGGCCGCCGCCTGCGCGAGCTGCGCAGCCAGGGCGGCCAGTTCCTGATCTGGCGATTCTGGACGGGGAAGACCTGGTGGCACTCGCATCCCATCTCCCTGTCGGCGATGCCGAGCGACCGCACGGCGCGCATCACGGTGCGGGGGCTGGGGGCCGGCAGCATCCGCATCGGGAGGATCCCGGTCGGCACCCCGGTCTCGATCGAAGGGCCGTACGGGATCTTCTCCGATGTGGCGCGCACCTCCCCGCGCCTCGCGATCGTGGCTGCCGGCATCGGCGTCACACCGGTCCGCGCGCTGCTCGAGTCCGCCCGCATCGCACCGGGTGAGGCGACCGTTCTGCTGCGGGCGAGCGACGAGAACGAGACATACCTCTGGGATGAGATGGGCGAGATCGCCGCGGCCAAGGGCGCGACGCTGTACACGAGCATCGGTCATCGCGCTCGGACCGGCTCGACCTGGTTGGCGGAGCGCGACGCCCGGCGCGGTGTGACGCTGCGCAGCGTGTTCCCGGAGCTCGCCGGCTCTGACCTGTACCTGTGCGGACCGAGCAGCTGGCTCGACTCGGTGGAGGCAGAGGCCCGGGCGCTGGGCGTCCCGGAGCACCAGATCCACGCGGAGAGGTTCGACTGGTGAGAAAGCGGGCGGTCGCGGGGAGCATCCTGGCCTCGATGGGCATCCTGGCCGTCGGGTGGCAGATCGGCGCGGCCACCGCGGTGACGCCGAGCACGACGAGCGGAGGGGCATCCGGGACGGCCGGGGCATCCGGGACGGCGGGGGCCTCCGCGACCACCGCTGCGTCCGGCTCGTCGAGCGGTTCCGGGAGCGCGCCCGCCGCCCCGAGCGCGCCGGCGGCGGCGCCGGCCTCGAGCAGCGGGCTCAAGGACGGCAGCTACACGGGCGCGAGCGAGCAGACCTTCTTCGGCAACGTCCAGGTGCGGCTCACGATCTCCGGCGGCAGGATCACCGACGTCAAGGCGCTGCGGCTCACCGACCAGGGCGGCCGATCCGTGCAGATCAGCAACTACGCGGCGCCGATCCTGCGGCAGGAGGTGCTCGCATCGCAGTCGGCCCAGGTGTCGAATGTGAACGGCGCGACGTACACCACGGAGGGATACCTGCAGTCGGTGCAGTCCGCGCTCGACCAGGCGAAGGCCTGATGCGCCATGTCTTCGAGACGATGGGCACGGTGGTCTCCTTGGACGCCGCCGGGCCGTCCCCTGCTCTTCTGGCGGACATCGAAGGCATCTTCGCGGATGCCGACGCCCGGTTCAGCCTGCACCGCGTCGATTCGGAGCTGAGCCGCATCAACGCCGGAACGCTGTCCATGCTGGACGCCGGCCCCGAGGTGGGCGAAGCGTATGCACTGGCAGCCGAATGGCGGTCGCGGACGGAGGGGTGCTTCACCCCGACGCGCCCCGACGGCCTGACCGATCTGAACGGGGTGGTCAAGGCGATCGCGATGCGCGACGCGGGCGCGGCGCTGGTGAAGGGCGGCATCCAGGATTGGACGCTCGTCGTCGGTGGCGACCTCCTCGCCTCCGGCCGAGCACCCGACGCAGGGCCGTGGATCACGGGGATCATCGACCCGGCGGATCGCTCGGCCCTGCTCTGCGCGATCGAGCTGCGAGAGCCGCGCACAGCGATCGCGACGTCCGGCAGCGCCGAGCGCGGGGACCACATCTGGAGCGCGGCCGGCCGTTCCGAGTTCCTGCAGGCCACCGTCGTCGCCGACGACATCGTCACGGCCGACGTGCTCGCCACCGCGATCATCGCCGGCGGGGACCGGATGCTGCGCACGGCGTGCGGGCGCTGGCCGATCGACGTGCTGACCGTCGACCGCGCGGGGCGGCTGTCGGCGACCCCCGGGTTCCGGGAGGCGCTGGCCGTGCCCGTCGCCCCATGACAGCGGCTGCCCTGCCGCCACGGTATGGTCGGGAATCATGGAGCTCGGCATCTACTCGTTCGGCGAACTGACCAAGAACCCGGACGGCCGCTCGTCGGGCGGGCTGCATGAGCGCTTCGGCCAGGTACTCGAACTCGGGCGGTTGGCGGATGCCGGCGGCCTCGATGCCATCGCGCTCGGCGAGCACCACCGCTCCGACTTCAGCATGTCCGCCCCGGAGGTGGTGCTCGCCGCCATCGCCGCGCAGACCACCCGGCTGCGCCTCGCCAGCGGGGTGACGGTGCTGTCGAGCCAGGATCCTGTGCGGCTGTTCGAGCAGTTCGCCACCCTCGACCACATCTCGGACGGCCGGGCTGAGATCTTCGCGGGCAGGGGCGCGTTCACCGAGTCCTTCCCGCTGTTCGGCTACGACCTGGCCGACTACGACGCCCTGTTCGAGGAGAAGCTCGATCTGCTGCTGAAGATCCGCGACCAGGACCGGGTGACGTGGAGCGGCCGGTTCCGCTCCGCGCTGCACGATGCGGAGATCTCGCCGCGACCGCTGCAGGATCCGCTGCCGATCTGGGTCGCGATCGGCGGAACGCCCGCATCCGCCGTGCGCGCCGGCCTGCTCGGCCTGCCGATGGTGATGGGATTCTTCGCCGGACCCGAGCAGTTCGTCTCCCGGGTCGAGCTGTATCGCCGCGCCGCCGCGCAGGCCGGGCACGATCCGGCGGCGCTGCGGCTCGCGGCGAGCGGTCACATGTACATCGGTGCGACGTCCCAGAAGGCGCGCGACGAGTTCTACCCGTACTACTCGCGGTACTTCCAGCAGAGCGGCCTCGCCTTCGCGGCGAACGGCTTCCCGCGCGATGCCTACGACTCCTGGATCGGTGCGAGCCTGCCGGTCGGCAGCCCGCAGCAGGTCATCGACGCCATCATGCTCCGCGTCGAGCTGCTCGGCATCGACCGCTTCCTGGGGCAGATCGATGTCGGCAATCTGCCGTGGGAGATGACGCTCGGCTCGCTCGAGCTCTACATGACGGAGGTCGTGCCGGTGCTCAGGAAGGAGACCGCGACCGTCTGACGACGTCCCGTGCGGGCGATCTCGGCGCGAGCCGTAACTTTCTGAGCCCCTGGAACGATGACGCAGGTGAGCGCGCCGGACAGCCCCATCAGAGGGGCGGCTCGCTCAGCATCGGTTCCGCAACCTGGAGGTTCGCACATGGCTCTCATCCCGACGGCATTCGGTACCAAGGTGGCGCTCGCCGCCATCGCCATCATGGCGGTCGGAGGCGGCACGGCCGTCGCTGCCGCGGCGATCCCGTCTTCGGACAGCCAGGACATCGTCCAGACGGATGAGCCCACGGCCACGTCGACCCCGAGGGAGGACCCGACGGTCGATCCGACGGAGGACCCGACGGTCGCACCGTCGCCGGACGCGACGCGGGGTCCGGATGCGGCGGGTCCTGCAGCCTTCGGCCTGTGCACGGCATTCGCCGCGGGGGGTCTTGGCGCCCATTCGCTCGCGTACACGGCACTCCTGAACGCATCCGGGTCGGCAGCCGGCGTCGCCGACTACTGCGCCCCGATCCTGGCGGGTCACAGCCATCGCCCGTCATCCGTCCCGGAGCCTGAGCCGAGCGCCCCGACCGTGCAGGGTCGATCGGGGAGTGATCATGGGCAGGGGGAGCCCCACTCGCGCGCTCACTGAGGCCACGGACGACGCGGACCGTGCCAGCCTGATCCTGGCCGGTGCGCAGTCGGGGCGGACCGGCGGTTCCGGTTCGCCCCGGCGTCCCTCAGGAAAGAAGGCCGGTTGGTGGCTGACCAGCGGAGCGGGTTTCGCGAGCAGACGTCCGCGGAGCGCTTCACCGCTGCCTATCAGCAGCTCTCGCCGAGCGTTCTCGGGTACTTGCGCTCGCACGGAGTGGATGACCCGGAGGCCGTCACGAACGACGTCTTCCTGGGACTGCACAGGAGTATCGACCGCATCGCAGGAGACGAGGAGGTGCGCACCATGACGTTCTCGATCGCGCACGCACGGCTCGTCGACCACTACCGCTCCCGCGCCGCCCGGCCCCACGTCGTCGTCTTCGACCCTGAGTCCGATCCCCGGCATTCCCGATCCGCGGAGGACCAGGCGATGGACGGAATCGTCGGAGGGGGCGCGCTCTCGCTGCTGGGCATCCTGGGGGACGACCAGCGCGAAGCGGTGACCCTGCGCGTCATCGCGGGTCTCACGCTCGATGAGACCGCGCAGGTGATGGGCAAGAGTGTCGGCGCGGTCAAGCAGCTCCAGCGCCGGGCACTCGAGTCCCTCCGGCGCTCCCTCGGCGGGCGGAGCGACCATGACTGACCCCATCACGCAGTTGCTCGTCGAGACGCAGCTGGCCGACGACATCCGACTGCGCGAGCTGCTCGCCGAGGTCCGGGACACGGCGACCTCCGTCCGCCCCCTGCCCTCCGCGGAAGTGGCGGCGCTCCTGGTTCCGTCGCGGCGGCGCCCGTCTGCGGCCCGCCATCGCGTCCTCATCACGACGATCGTCGTCGTGGGCACGCTGGCCGCCGGCGCGACCGCCGCTGCGGCGAGTCCGGAGGTCCGGGGCGCGGCGGAGCGCGCGATCCAGTCCGTGGTGGGGACCCTGCTTCCGGAGCCGGCGCCTGTCCCCGGCGGGACGACCGCCTCCACCGATGCCTCGCCGCGGCCGGCGCCGCAGAACTCCAGCGCGAGCCAT
>WOYR01000129.1:14625-16336 GCA_011620705.1 Microbacteriaceae bacterium
CACGGAGGCGGCCCCGAGAAGCAGTAGCCGTCAGTGCCCGTGCGAACGTCAGTGCCCGTGCGAACGTCAGTGGCCGTGCGAAGGAGACCGCGACGATCCGACGGCCAGGGCTGGCCGGGTCTTAGAGGATTCTGGGAACGGTCCCGTTTCGATGGCCAGACCACATCCGGCTTCTCGACAGGACAACAGACGTTGCGAAGGCATGAGCTTGCTCCCGGCGGATCGGCGAGCGCCGCCAGTACCGTCTCCGTCTCCATCGCTGCAGCCGTCGCGGTGGCGGGCGTGCTGATCGTCACCGCCTTCGGGATGCTCGCCGCACCGGGACGAGCCGTGACGGCTGCCGACTTCCACGCGGTCGTCTCGCTCAACCAGCTGCACACCGGCGTGATCGGCGCCTTGACGACGATCGTCTACACCGCACTCAGCCCCGTTCCTGCGGTCGCGATGACGGCGGTGGCGACGGCGGTGATCTGGCTGGTCTCACGGCGGCTGCCGCTCGCACTGACGTTCGCCATCGGGATCGCGATCACCTGGCTGCCGAGCGCACTGGTGAAAGCCATCGTCCACCGGCCGCGGCCGGATGCCCAGCTGCTGCCCCACCCGCTCGCCAGCCAGCCTTCGGACGCCTCGTATCCGAGCGGGCACGAAGCCTTCGTCGCTGCCGTGGCCGTTGTCGTCCTCCTGATGGTGCGCGGCACCGCCGCCCGGGCGGTGGTCGGTGTCGTGGGCGCGCTCGCGATCATCGCCGTGGGGTTCTCGCTCGTCACCGACGGGGTCCACTACCCGACGGATGTCGCTGCCTCCGTGCTGTGGGCTCTCACCCTCGCCCCCGTGATCGTCCTCCTCGTGCGACGATTCGTGGTCCCCCCGCTGGAACGACGACTGCCGGGCCGGCGGCGGGCCGTCTCATGATCTTCGACCCTCAGGCCTTCCTGACCGGTCTCGGCCCTGCGGTGCTGATCGGGCTCGGGATCATGGTCTTCGTCGAGTCCGGGTTGCTGTTCCCCTTCCTGCCCGGCGATTCCCTGCTGTTCACCGCCGGCCTGCTGTCGGCGAGCTGGGTCATCCACGTGCCGGTCTGGCAGGTCATCGCGGTGGCTTTCGTGGCAGCGGTCCTGGGCGACCAGGTGGGGTACTGGCTCGGTCGCAGGGTCGGCCGCCGGCTCTTCACAGCCGACGCCCGCATCCTGAAGACACGGCGTCTCGATGAGGCGGAGCTGTTCTTCACGCGGTACGGCGGGCCGGCGCTCGTGCTCGGGCGGTTCGTGCCGGTCGTTCGCACCTACGTGCCGTTGGCCGCCGGGACGACCGACTACCACTATCGGAGGTTCCTGCTCTGGAACCTGACGGGCGCGCTCGCCTGGACGAGCGTGGTGACCGTTCTCGGGGTGCTGCTGGGCAACATCCCGTTCGTCAGGACCCACATCGACATCCTCGCGATCATCGTGGTCGTCGTCTCGGTCCTCCCGATCGCCGTGCACGGCCTTCTGCGGTATCGGAGCTCGCGAAGAGAGCGCTCCTCGTCGGGAGCCGAGGCAGAGGGGCTGCCGGCCGCGGGCTCAGGCTCCGCCGGCGGTCAGGATCGCGTCGGTGGCGAAGCCGGCGATCATCCCGACGAGGATGCCGGCAGCCGTCAGCTCGGTGCGACGCGCCCGGGCGAGCATCCCGAGTAGCTGGATGATCACGAAGACGATCGATCCGGCCGCCAGCG
>WOYR01000008.1 GCA_011620705.1 Microbacteriaceae bacterium
ATCCCGTCGAGCAGTGGGCGAAGGATGCCGCCGCCGCCAACGGATTCACCCAGCCAGAGCATGTCGTCGACATCTTCGGATACTGCGCGGATTGCTCACGGATTCTCGACCGCGACCAGCCGGCCCCTCGGGATGAGCGCTCCCCGCATCCGGGGCGCCGTCTTCGGGGGTAGACGGGTGTAGTTGCATGGGCGTAGCTTCTTCCCAGGGGCCGTCGGGCTGGGACGAAAGTGTCTCAACCGTGTTTTTCGGGGGTCATGACTGGGTAGACGGGGAACCAGACATGAATGCAGGAACAGAGCTCCGGGTGCGCCCGGACGAATCGCAGATCGCCGCAGACCATGCGCCTGAAGGCGCAGCGAACAAGCGCCGTCGTTCGCGGAAGATCCGGGCGATCCTCGCCGGAGGACTCGTCCTCGGCGTCGGGGCGGCCGTGACGATGGCCGCATGGAACGACTCGGAGTTCGTCACCGGCACCTTCACCGCCGGCACGTTCAACATGCAGGGGTCGACCACCGACGGCACGACTTTCACCGACCACCCGGTCGGCTCCCCCGGAACGCTCACGTTCACCGTGGCGCCGCTGCTGCTGTCGCCCGGCGACACCGTGTACGCACCGTTCGCGCTGCGCCTCGCGGCGAACACCACGAACAACGCGAACGTCGTCATCACCGCACCGAGTACCACGACCGGTGTCGTCACCGACCTCACGTACGAGGTGGTGCGCACGACAGCGTTCACGTGCGGCGCCGGCACGGTCGATTCGACCGGCACCTCGCTCATCACCGCGGGCACCGCGGTGACGACCGTGGCCGGGCCGAACACCTTCGTGCTCAACAAAGGCGCGCCCGTGACCTCGGCCGGCGCGACGCAGTTCCTGTGCTTCAAGGTGACCGCAGGGGCAGGGCTCACTCAGGGCCAGACCGGTACGGTCACCTGGCAGTTCACCGCCTCATCGATCTGACCCTGCCGTGCAAGGTGCCCGTCTGCCGACGAGGCCGCGCCCATCCATCAAGGTGCGCGCGGCACTCGCCAGCGGGCTCGTGCTCGGCCTCGCCGCGGGTCTCACGGTGGCGAGTTGGACCGACGCCGAACGAGTCGGCGCGACATTCACCGCCTCTTCCTTCGGCCTGCAGTCCAGCCTGCAGGGGGCGGCGTACACCTCCGCCCCGTCGGTGTCGACGACCGTCACGGGGGTCTATCCCGGCTCCGCCTCGTACATCGCGCTGAAGGTGAAGACCGCTGCCGTCTCGACGGCCGGGACCGTGTCCCTGAGCGCGGCCGCAGACTCCGCCGGTCTCGATGCGGTGCTGCGCTATCGGATCGTCCGGACCCTGGCGAGCTGCAACGCGGCGGCGTTCACGGGCTCTCCGGTCTTCGTCGTCGGCGGGGCGAGCACCTACCAGCAGGTGAGCGCGGCCCTCGCTCCGACCAGTGGGCTCGCCGTCGCCGCGAACGCCGCGACCGAGGTCGGCTACTGCATCGAGTTGGGGCTGCCTCCCACCGGTGTGGCCCAGCTCACCTACCAAGGAACCGCCGGCACAGCCACCTGGAACATCGTCGGAGCATCGACCTGACATGACTGCGACCGCCGAACGTCCTCGCCGTTCCCTTGCCGGGGTGATCGGCGATGTCCTGCTGTGGCTCGCGGCCGTTGCCGGAGTGGTCTGCATCCTCGTCGTGGTCGCGGCGGTCGTCTTCCACGTCACCCTGATCATGTTCAAGACCGGTTCGATGGAGCCGACGATCCCGACCGGGTCGCTGGCGGTCGTGCACCAGATCCCGGCCGACGAGGCGCGCGTCGGCGACATCGTGACTGTCGACCGACCCGGGCAGCTGCCGGTCACCCACCGCGTCACCTCGGTCACCCCGCTGGGCTCGGGAGCGACGAGCATCACTCTCCGCGGCGATGCCAATCCGAGCGACGATGTCGAGCCGTACGTCGTCAAGTCGGTCCGAGTGGTGTGGACCTGGATCCCCGGCTGGGCACGGGTCGTGGTGTGGTTCTCGAATCCGCTGGTGCTCGGCGGGCTGACGATCGGCGCGACTGCCCTCGTCACCTGGGCATTCTGGCCGAGGAAGGCGGGTCACGGCCGTCGGCGGGCCCCGCGCCGAGCCCGCCGCTCCGGCGCGATCGCGACCGGCGCTACCACCCTCCTGGCGTCAGGACTACTGGTCATCTGCGCCGCTCCTGGTCCGGCCCGTGCTGCCGACGTCGAGACGGTCGTCAGCAGCCAGTACCTGAAGCTCACCTCCATCAGCGACCCCGATCTGACCTCGTCGATGATCCGCTTCGACCCGGTCCCCTGGCAGGTCGGTGTCGCGGCCACGCCGCCGGAGCCGGGGCTGTTGCACCTGGGTCTCACGGCATCCGGTTCGATGGTCGACCCGGGCGACTTCACGATCTCCGTGAGCGCGTGCCCGGTGCGCTGGGTGGCCGGTTCGTGCGCCGGATCGGCGAGCACCTGGCTGCCCACCACCGATCTCGCCTCCGCGGTCGCCGTCCCCGCCTCCAGTGAGCGTGAGGTAGGTTCGAGGCCCACTTCGGTTCAGCGCTGGCTCCTGATGAATGTGACGATGACGGCGGCTGCGCCCGTCCCCGGCGACGGGGCGGAACTGAGGCTGCGGGCCTGGGGCGCCGGCGACTCGCTGTCGACGGGGCCGGGAAGGCTCGCGCCCACCGGCACCGATGCCGGCGCACTGCTTCCCCCGGCTGTGCTGGCGTTCGTCGCGATCGGATTGGGTCTCGGGTTCGCCGCCATTGCACACCGGCGACGGGAGGCCGGCGATGGCTGATCCGAGGTCCGTGCGCCGGACACTTCTGGTGATCGGGATCACGGCCGCCGTCGCCTTCCCCGCCTTCGCGCTGGGCTCTGCGCCGCAGGAGACGGATGCCGCCTGGCAGGTGGCGAAGAACGCCGCGGTGACCGCCACTGCCGTGACCCCTGCACAGCCGACCGCGTTGACCTGCCCGGCGAGCGGGTCCAACTTGTCGCCCGTGTCGTTCACCTGGAGTGCGCCGCCGGGACCCGCCCCGAGCGGATACACCCTCCGCTGGACGGGGACGTATTCCGGCTCGAGCACCTGGACATCCACGAGTGGCAGCGTGAACTACGCCGCCAGCACGATCATTGTCAGCGTCTATGCGGACTACGGCAGTTGGGAGTCGGCGGCTGGAACCCAGACGCGCCGGGTCAGCGGGTTCATAGGGTGGACGTGCGCGTGATCGGCTCGTGATCGGCTTGAATCGGCTTGGCGGGGTGCCGCGGCATCCTGTAGTCTCAACAGGTTGCGCATTCGTGCGCTTCTTGTGCGCTGCCGCGGATTCCT
>WOYR01000168.1 GCA_011620705.1 Microbacteriaceae bacterium
GTGGATCCGAGGGGATTCGAACCCCTGACCCCCTGCATGCCATGCAGGTGCGCTACCAACTGCGCCACGGACCCGTGACCCCTCACGGGGCAACTGAACCAGGCTACTACATCCCCTGATGGCCCTCCCATCCGGCCCGGTACCCGCGAAGATGGAGCCATGAGCGGCGACCCCATCACCATCTCGATCACGCGCACCGTCGATCCGGAGCGCGCGAAGGAGGTCGCCGCCTGGGCGCGCGCAGGCCAGGATCTGCTGAGCGCGAGCCCCGGCTACCTCGGGTCCGGCTGGATCCGGCCCGACCCCGGCAGCCCGCAGTGGCACATGCTGTTCCGGTTCGCGGATGCCAAGAGCCTGGATGCCTGGGAACGCTCTCCGGAGCGAGCTTGGTGGATGGCATCCGCACAGGGTCTCGTCGAGGACTCCCACATGGAGCGCCGGACCGGGATCGAGGGATGGTTCGACGAACCGTCGAGCATCGAGGTGATCGACGCCGGACCGGCGGTGCCTCCGCGCTGGAAGCAGATGGTGTCGATCTTCCTGGTGTTCTACCCGCTCAGCCTGGCGGCGAACGCCCTCTGGGGCGCGCTGCTCGCGGACTGGCCGCTCTGGCTGCGGGTGTTGATCTCGGTGGTCACGGTGACACCGATCATGACCTACCTCGCCCTGCCGCTGGTGACCCGCGCGCTGCGGCCGTGGCTGCAACGGCGGCCGAGCCAGTCGCTGAAGCCCGCTGCCGGCTAACCCTCGGCCTGGCGGGCGTGCTCGGGCAGCCCCAGCGGCAGCACGGGGCAGTCCTTCCAGAGGCGCTCCAGCGAGTAGTACATCCGGTCCTCCTCGTGGAAGACGTGCACCACCAGGTCGCCGAAATCGAGCAGCACCCATCGCCCTTCGGCTCGGCCCTCGCGGCGCAGCGTCTTGACGCCGGCCTCGTTGAGCTTGTCCTCCACCTCCGCGGCGATGGCGAGCACGTTGCGCTCGTTGCGGCCGCTCGCCAGCAAGAAGATGTCGGTCAGCGGAAGGGGTCCGGAGACGTCGAGGGCCACCAGATCCTCGGCCTGCTTGCTGTCTGCGGCGAGCGCCGCAAGCGCCACGAGCCCGCGCGCGTGATCAGATGCCGTCACAGCGTCCTTCGAAGGTCTCGGTCACGCGCTCAGAGCGTGCCCGTGACGAGGCCGGCGACCAGCAGGCCGACGACGACCAGCGCCATGGCCGATGCGGCGGCGATCAGGACGGTGAAACCGCGGGTTCCCCTGGGCTTCTGGGGTGCGATGATCCCGCCCGTCGCGGTGTGGGTGCTGATGGCGGTCGCGGCGCGGACCGGCGTGGAACCCGTGTCGGAGACCTGCTCATCGCCCGGATCGAGCACGTGGTCGAGGCGGGACTCGTCGAGCTGAGAAGGGTGCGCCCCGGTCATCGACAGGCTCTGCGGGAGCGAGACGGAACCGGTGAGCAGGATGTCGCCGGTACCCGTGATCGGCCCGCCGATGGGGTGCTCGAGCATCGACGGCATCACGAGAGCGCTCGTGGAGATCGCCCCGTTGCCAACCCCGACGCTGCGCGAGATGGTGCTCTCGCTGACCTGCTCGGCGTCGTCGATGCCCTCCTGCGCCGACCAGTGGCCGACGGAGGACGGCCCCAGTCCCGACGGCACCGCCAACGGCGAGCCGGTCGGCGCCGGCAGCTCTGCGGGGCTCTGCCCGGAGGCGAAGGGCGGCGCAGCCAGCTCTGAGGCGAAGGGCGGCGTGGTCGGCGGGGCGAGCAGCCGAGCGGCTGCGGACGGGGCGGGGGCCGGCATCGCGGCGGGCGGTTCGGGCTCCGACTCGACCACCAACTCGGGAAGCTCGTCGGACGACGCCGCGAAGAGCGCGTCGAACGCCGACAATCCGTCGACGACCGGCCGATCATCCACCGGTCGGGCAACGGCCGGCTCATCGAGGACCGGAGGCGCGACGGGAACGGTGTACGGCGCCGGCTCGACGGGGAGCACGGGGGGCGCCTCGGAGATCGGCGCCGGCTGCTGGACGGCGCGGCGACCGGGCAACGGAGCCGGGGCACCCGCAGCGGGAACGGAGGATTCGCGCCCTGCGGCCAGGGCGTCGAACTCGGCGAGCGCCGAGTCCAGGCGGGTGGACGGCTGAGGAGCCGGTGGCGCCTCGGGCGGGACGACGAGCGTGATGGGTTCGCCGGTGGCGGCTGCTGTCATGCCGTGCGCCTCCCGCAGCGCGCGCAGCTCGCGCCGGGTCATGGTGCCTTCGACCACCCTGCTCGGACCGGCCGCAGGCGAAGCCGGAGCATGCGTGCCCGCTGCCGGTGCCTGCTCGCTGTGCTGCGCCGGGATGCCGGTACCGCTCTGATACGGCGGCGCCCAGCTGGGTGCGGCGGCACGCCGACCCTCTGGGCTGTAGTCCTTCAGGCGGTAGGACGGCGCGTCCTGTGCCGGAACGGCCTCGGCGGGCGGCAGATCGCCGTGTCCAGGAGTTTCCGCGCTGCGGCGGGGGCGAAGGCCCTGCCCGTCGTACGGCGGAAGCGGCGGACGGACGGCCGTCGAGTAGTCGGGGGACTCCGGACGCAGCGGAACTGAGGCGGAGGGTGCAGTCGAGGATGCGGGGGTGGTCGTTGCCTCGTCATTCGGGTTCGAGGCTGCATGGTCCGGCGGGATGCCGGGTGGTGCGTCGGCTCGCTCGCTGTGCCGTGCCGCGCGTCGCGATTGCAACGGGGGTTCCTGGAATGTCGTCATGTCCTACTCCGGTAGAGGCGATGCTTGGAGATGTACTGAACAACACCGTCGGGGACCAAGTACCACACCGGGTATCCCCGGCCGACTCGCCGTCGGCAATCCGTTGACGAGATCGCAAGGGCGGGTACCTCAAGGGAGCTTACGCCCTGCTCCGGCAATCCGCGAATGCTCAAAGCGTGGCCGGGACGCGAAACGGCGACCAAATGCGCCAATTCCCAGAGTTCGTCGACGTCCTTCCACTCGACGATCTGGGCCACGGCATCCGCCCCGGTGATGAAGAAGAGATCGGCATCCGGATGCAGCTTCCGCAAGTCGCGCAGGGTGTCGATCGTGTAGGTGGGCCCACCCCGCTCGATGTCAACGCGGCTCGTGGTGAACCGCGGATTCGACGCGGTCGCGATCACCGTCATCAGATAGCGGTGCTCGGCGGAGCTGACGCCCTCCTTCATCCAGGGCTGCCCGGTGGGCACGAAGATGACCTCATCGAGATCGAAGCTCTGCTGCACCTCGCTCGCAGCAACGAGGTGGCCGTGGTGGATGGGATCGAAGGTGCCTCCCATCACGCCGATTCGGCGACGGCGCTCCACT
>WOYR01000270.1 GCA_011620705.1 Microbacteriaceae bacterium
GCCAGGTCGATCCAGGCCTGCGCCTGGTACTCGGCCGAGTGCTCCTTGGTGTAGCTGTCGAGGATCGCGCGCTTGGCCTCGCCCTTCTCGGGCAGCGGCACCTCGTAGCGGGCATCCGGTCCATCGAGCAGCCACGCGATCACGCCGTCTTCGCCCTCCCAGATCGGCGAGGGGCTGGTCTGCCCGCGCATCGCACGATCCACCGACTCGACCGCCATCTTGCCGGCGAAGGCCGGCGCGTAGGCCTTCCAGGTCGAGATCTCGCCCTTCCGCGACTGCCGGGTCGCGGTCGTCGTGTGGAGGGCCTGGCCGATGGCCTGATAGATCGTCTCGACCGGCAGGCCGAGCAGCGTGCCGATCCCGGCCGCCGCGCTCGGTCCGAGATGGGCGACGTGGTCGATCTTGTGGGCGTGCAGGCTGATCGCCTTGGCGAGATCGATCTGGATCTCGTAGCCGGTGGCGATGCCGCGCACGAGGGCCGCGCCATCCCGCTCGGTGTGCTGCGCCACAGCCAGAACCGGTGGGATGTTGTCACCCGGGTGGGAGTACTCGGCCGCGAGGAAGGTGTCGTGGAAGTCGAGCTCGCGCACGGCGACCCCGTTGGCGAACGCTGCCCACTCGGGGCTGGAGCGCACCCTCGAGCCGAACACCGTGGCCCCGGGCGCGAAGGGATGCGCCTCGGCCTGTCCGCGCGCGGCGACCACCGGCTTGCGGCTGAGCGACGCCGTGGCGACCGCCGCGTTGTCGATCACCCGGTTGATGATCATCTCGGTGACCTCGGGGGCGACCTCGACCGGATCGGCGGCGACCTCGGCGATCTTCCAGGCGAGCTGCTCCTCGCG
The DNA here is from genome assembly GCA_011620705.1 of Microbacteriaceae bacterium. Lineage (GTDB taxonomy): Bacteria > Actinomycetota > Actinomycetes > Actinomycetales > Microbacteriaceae > Lysinimonas. Next base: position 843 of record WOYR01000270.1, read on the forward strand.
GGGCAGGCTCTCGTCGCTGCGGTGCATCCGCACGAGGTGGTTCTTCATTCAGGCGCCTTCCTGGTTCGTGTGATCGGGATCCGGTCTCTCGGGGGCCGGGCTGGATTCGCGGTCCGCACGCTGCTGCAGGGTCGCCGTGATGGTGGTCAGGGAGCCGTGCAGATGCACGGCCGTCGCGGAGGCCGCGAGCTCGGCGTCGCCGTCGCGGACCGCCTCGCAGATGAGCCGGTGCTCGGCGGCGGCGCGCAGCAGCCGGTCGGGATTGTCCTGGGCGAGCCGGCGCGCCCGGAAGAGGTGCACCCGCACGTTGTCCAGGGCCGCACGCATCGCCGGGTTGGCGACCGCATCATCCATCGCGGCGTCGAAGCGCCCGACGACCTCGTAGTAGGCGTCCGTGCCCCCGGCCTCCAGCATCTCGGTCGCGTGGCCGAAGCTGTCCGCGAGCGCGGCGAAGACCTCCGGGTCGCGGCGGCGGGCGGCGAGCCGAGCGGCCTGCAGTTCGAGGGCCTCGCGCACCTCGAAGAGCTCGGCGATCCCCTCCACCGAGACGTCGGGGACCACTCCGGTGCGGCCACGGCTGGTGTCGACGAGGCCTTCGAGAGCGAGGCGGGCGAGTGCCGCCCGCAGGGGGGTGCGCGAGACCCCCAGGCGGAGCGCGAGCTCGGTCTCGCTGAGTGCGGTGCCGGGGACGATCCGCCAGTTCAGGATGTCGTCCCGCAACTCCGCGTACGCACGATCGCTGGCAAGCACAGGGCGATGCTACGCCGCGGGGGCCGCTCTGTATACACAGCAGCCCGATTGCCGCGCCCCAGGCTGAAATCCCTGCACTTCTGTATGCACAGCCCCGGCCTGTCCCCGCGAGAGTACGGAGTTCCACGGGCTCTCACCCGCGAGAGTACGCAGAACTCCGTACTCTCGCGAACTGCGGGCTGGCGGCGAGCCGCCCGCGCGAACGTAGGCTGACGCCATGTCCGAGCAGCCGATCCGGCGGCGCCTCGCAAGTCGGCTGCTGCCCGCCTTCGCCGGTCTGGCATCGGTGCTGCTCGGACTCGGGGTCGCCGAACTGGTCGCGGCCATCGCGGCGCCGAGCGCGAGCCCGGTGCTGGTGGTCGGCTCGCTCATGATCGACTGGGCGCCCGCATGGGCCAAGGAGACGGCCATCGCCCTGTTCGGCACCGGTGACAAGGCCGCCCTGCTCACCGCGATCGCGATCGTCCTCGCGATCGTCTCGGGCGCCGCGGGGGTGCTGGAGCAGGTCAAACCGCCGTCCGGCCGCCTCCTGTTCGGCGCGGCGGGGGCGTTCGGGGCAGGTGCCGCCCTCACCCGCTCGGGGTCATCGCCGGTCGACATCGTCCCGGTGGCCGCCGCGACGATCCTGGCCATCGTCGGCCTGGGCTTCCTGCTGCGCAGGCTCGGCGAGCGGCCGCGGCCCCGGCCGATCGATCCGGCATCGCTGCGCGCGACCGCGGACGGCGGCTCACCGACGACGACCAGCACCGAGGCTGCAGCCGCCTCGCGGGCCGATGCGGCACGCCTCAGCCGTCGCCGCTTCCTCGGCCTCTCGGCCGGGGCAGTAGTGATCGGAGGCCTCTCCGCACTCGGCGGCTACGCGCTGGAGGCCGGAACGCGCGCCGCGACCGCCGCCCGCAACGCCCTCAAGCTCCCCGCAGCCGCAGTGAAGGCCGCGCCGGTTCCGGCCGGAGCCGAATTGGACGTCCCGGGACTGGCCAAGGTGGTCACGCCGAACGTCGGCTTCTACCGGATCGACACCGCGCTGCAGATCCCGCAGATCGATCCGAACCAGTGGACCCTCAAGGTGACCGGCATGGTGGAGAACCCGGTCACCGTGACCTTCGCCGAGCTGCTGGCCCTCCCCCTCGAGGAGAGCCACACGACGCTGATGTGCGTCTCGGACGAAGTGGGCGGCGATCTGATCGGCAACGCAAAATGGCTGGGCTACCCGATCCGCAACCTGCTCGCGCGGGCGAAGCCGAAGTCCTCCGCCGACATGGTCTTCTCCCGCAGCTCGGACGGCTTCACCGCCAGCACCCCGCTGTCGGTGCTGCAGGACGACCGCAACGCGATCCTGGCCGTCGGGATGAATGACGAGCCCCTCCCGCTCGAACACGGCTACCCCGTTCGGATGGTGGTCCCGGGACTCTACGGCTACGTCTCCGCCACGAAGTGGGTGGTCGAGCTCGAGGTGAGCCGCTTCGCCGACCACTCCGCCTACTGGACCCAGCGCGGCTGGAGTCCGCACGGCCCCGTCAAGATCGAGTCCCGCATCGATGTGCCGCGCGACGGGCTGTCCGTCCCCCCGGGCACCGTCGTGGTGGCCGGTGTCGCGTGGCACCAGCACACGGGCATCCGGAGTGTCGAGCTCCGGGTGGATGGCGGACCGTGGAGTCAGGCCGAGCTCGCGACCGCGATCTCGGCCGACACCTGGGTCCAGTGGAAGTGGGAGTGGGA
>WOYR01000249.1 GCA_011620705.1 Microbacteriaceae bacterium
CGATCGCCACGGCGAACTCCAGCGCGGCAGCGAGCCCGACCGCGAGGGCATCCGGACCCACCTGCTGAAACCGCCCAGGGCCGGCCGCGCCCCCGGACATCGCGGCCAGCAGCCCGAGCAGCACGCCGCCGAACACACCGCCGCCGAGGGCGGTGGCGAGGAAGGCGATGCCGTGCGAAGGCGCAGCGCCGCGGGCATCGGCCGCCGAGTCGAGCGCCCGGACGAGGAGGGGGCGGGTCGCCGCGCCGGCCAGGAACCCCGCCACCACGGGGACCAGCAGGCCGGCGAATCCGAAGGCCGGCTCCCCGGTGGGCAGCGCTCCGAGCAGCGGGATCGTGGGCATCGGGCCGAGGGCGGTGCCGAGCGGCGAGACGTGCGATCCGGCGCCGATCGCGAAGCCGGGGCCGACGAACCACGACGCCGCCCAGATGACCAGGTTCGGCAGGAAGGCCAGTTCCGCCGCGGTCAGCGCGATGCCCCCGATCACCTCGGTGTGCAGGGCCTCGTAGAGCCGGATGATCTGCGCGTAGTTCAGGGCGATGAGGGCGGCGGCGACGACCGCGCTGACCAGGATCGTGAGCGCGACCGCCGCGGCTCCCGCGCGGAGGGCCCCGCCCGCTGCCGCCCGGACCGGTGCCGGCCAGGCGGCGACCCAGTCGCGCAGAGGCCGACGGCGGGGGCCGTGCCCCGCGGCATCCCGGTCCCGTTCGCGGCGCTCGCGCAGCATCCCGAGCAGCAGTCCGACTGCGAACACCAGGGTCGGCAGCACGGCGCCCTGCCAGAGCGAGGGGCGCGCGGCGGTGTTCAGCGCCGTCAGCGTGACGAGGCCGGATGCGGCCCCGAACATCACGATCGCCGTGAACATCCCGAGCGCGCGATGACCGGTCTCGGCGATGCGCCCGCCGGCCCGCACGCCGAGCAGCAGGGTGAGCAGCGCGAAGCCGAGCAGCGCGATCGTGATCCTCACCGGGGCATCGGCGCCGGCAACGCCGAGCGCGGCAGCGGTGCCGTGGTCGAGCGTGAAGGTCACATCGGCGCCGTGACCGATCAGCCAGATGTCGGCGGCGGCCCGCCAGAAGATCGCCCAGTCCGGCGCGAAGCCGAAGGTGGCGGCCCACACGATGGTGAGCGGCACCAGCGGGATCGCGACCCCGATCGCCACGACGAGCAGCGCCTCGAAGGAGGAGAACAGCATCGTCAGGCGCCGGGTCATGTCGGGATGACCCTAGCGGCGGGGTCGCGTACAGCGCGGATGGCGTCCCGCGTGTGGGGGCAACGCCCGGTCGCTCCGCTCAGGCGCGGCGGCGCACCATCGCCCCGCGCACCGCGAGCCACACCGCCAGCGCGATGACCACGAAGGCCAGAGGCACGTGCACGCCGATCCAGCCGTCAGCCTTCGCGTCGGTGATCAGGTGCCCGGTCATGAGCTGGAGGAGCAGCAGCACCGCGAGGACGAGGGACGACCAGGCCAGGATGCGGTCGGTCGCGCGCACCAGCACCAGCCCGATGACCGCGGTGACCACGGCGACCACGATCGTGACGTTGGCGATCACATCGTGCGCGGCGATCCAGCCGCCCCGATCCTTCTGCGACACGAACTCACCGGCGGTGATCGCCTGCAGGAAGATGCCGAGCGTCGTCACCCCCACCAGGGCGTTGAACAGGCGGAGGCCGCGCGGGGCCGCAGGGGTCGGGGTGGTTGCGGTGGTCATGGCATCCATTCTGTCAGGCTCAGTCATTCTGGCAGGCTCAGTCGCACAGCGGGTCGGATGCCGGCACGATCCCCTTGATCAGGTAGTCGTCGACGGTCGTGTCCACGCAGCTGTCGCCCTGCGCGTAGACCGTGTGACCCTCGCCCTTGTGGGTGACCAGCACGCCGCTGGACAGCTGCTTCGACAGCGAGACGCCGCCGGCATACGGCGTGGCCGGGTCGTTCGTGGTGGCCACCACCATGATCGGGGCGGCGCCCGGCGCGTTGAACTTCCTCGGCAGCTTCGCGACCGGCTCCGGCCAGTTCGAGCAGGCGGTGTCGAGCACGGCGTAGTCGTCGTAGGCGAAGTACTTGCCGAGGATCGGTGCCGCCGCGTCGATCCTGGCGAGGCCCTGCAGCGGTGCGACCCCATCCGTTCCGATGTCGCTCTCGGCGCAGGTCACGGCGGCGTAGACGTCGGCCTCGTTGTCATAGCCGCCCTGAGGGCTGCGGCCGTTGTAGCCGTCGGCGTTCGCGAAGGCCGAGTCGGCGTCGCCCCTGGCCAGATCCTGGAACATCGTCGTGAGGCCGGGCCAGCTGTCCTGGGAGTACAGGGTGTACGAGATGCCGGTGCCGACGGTGGCCGAGTCCAGCCTGCGGCCGTCGGACGCCACCAGGTGGCGCGCGTCGATCCCGTCGAGCACGGCGCGCACCTGGTGCAGGCCGTCGTCGACCGTGCCGGTGAACGGGCATCCCTTCTGACTCAGGCAGTACGCCATGTAGCTCCTCAGGGCGCTGTCGAAGCCCGCCATCTGGGTGGCGAGGGCGTCGAGCTGCCCGACCAGCGGGTCGACCGGCCCGTCGAGCACCATGCGGCCCACCTTCTGCGGGAACAGCTCGGCATACATGGTGCCGAGGTAGGTTCCGTATGAGTAGCCGAGGTAGTGCATCTTCTTGTCGCCGAGCACGGCCCGGATGACGTCCATGTCGCGCGCGTTGCTCTCGGCGTCGATGTGGGCCAGCAGCGGCCCGGTGTTCTTGAGGCAGGCCGCTGCCCAGTTCTTCTCCACCGCGGTGAGCTCGTCGATCCAGCCCTGCGTGCCATATGGGCTCGAGTAGGTGCCGTAGAGCAGCGCGTCCTCCTGCTTCGGGTCGGTGTAGCACTTCAGCCGGGGGATCGAATGGCCCACCCCGCGCGGGTCGAAGCCGATGATGTCGTACCTCTTCAGCACCGCCGGCGTGACCGCGTAGTCCACGTACTGGTCGACGAAGTCGTAGCCGGATCCGCCCGGCCCACCGGGATTGATCAGCAGCGAGCCGAGTGCGCCGGCGCCCGCCGAGTGCCGCGCGACGGCGATCCTGATGGTGGCGCCTGTCGGGTCCCCCCAGCTCCGCGGCACCGTCACATACGTCGAGTCGATGCCGCCGCCGAGCTTCTTCCAGGTCAGGCTCTGCTCGTAGAAGGGCTTGAGGTCGGATGCGACCGGCTCATCCGTGCGGGTCGTCGACGTCGTCGCGGCTCCGGTCGCGCCCCCGATGGCGCCCGGGAAGAAGGTGCAGCCCGAGAGGATCAGCGCCGCGACCGCGACCGTGGCGGCCAGGCCGGAGCGGCGGGCGATC
>WOYR01000263.1:0-6397 GCA_011620705.1 Microbacteriaceae bacterium
GCCGGCCGCTGGCTGGAGGCCGACTACGACGTCGACGGACGCGTCGTCACGGTGGTCTCGGTCTACGTGCACTCCGGCGAGGACGGCACCCCGAGGCAGCTGGAGAAGTACAAGTTCCTCGACGCGATGGTCGCGCGCCTGCCCGAACTTCAGAAGCACAATCCGCTGGCCGTCATCATGGGCGACCTCAACGTCGGGCACCGCACGCTCGACATCAAGAACTGGAAGGGCAATGCGAAGCGCGCAGGCTTCCTGCCGCAGGAGCGTGAGTACTTCGACCGCATCCTGGGTTCCGAGGACGATCCCGCATACAACGCGGGCGCCGGCCTCGGCTGGATCGACATCGGCCGCAGATTCGCCGGCGAGGTGCCGGGGCCATACACCTGGTGGTCCAGCCGCGGCCAGGCCTTCGACACCGACACGGGATGGCGCATCGACTACCAGCTCGCCGCCCCCGAGCTCGCCGCCCGCGCCCGCTCGTACACGGTGGACCGCGCCGGCAGCTACGACGAGCGATGGTCCGACCACGCTCCCGTCGTCGTCGACTACGACATCTAATTCTTCTTCATCGAACGGATCCGTACCATGACCAAGCCCCGACTGTTCTCGGGCATGCAACCCTCCGCCGACTCGCTGCACGCGGGCAACTACATCGGCGCCCTCCTGCAGTGGAAGCAGCTGCAGGCCGACCACGACGCGATCTTCTGCGTCGTCGACCTGCACGCCATCACCGTGCCGCAGGATCCGGTCAAGCTGCGCGAGGCCACGCGCCGCACCGCCGCCCAGTACATCGCCGCCGGGATCGACCCGGCCTCGAGCATCCTGTTCGTGCAGTCGCAGGTGCCGGCGCATGCCGAGGCGGCCTGGGTGCTCAGCACCATCACCGGTTTCGGCGAGGCCGGACGCATGATCCAGTTCAAGGACAAGTCGGCCAAGCAGGGCGCGGACTCGACCACGGTCGGGCTGTTCACCTACCCGATCCTGCAGGCGGCAGACATCCTGCTGTACGACGCCGAGATCGTGCCGGTCGGCGAGGATCAGCGCCAGCACGTCGAACTGACCCGCGATCTCGCGCAGCGCTTCAACTCGCGCTTCGGCGAGACCTTCGTGATGCCCGAGGTGCGCATCCAGAAGGAGACGGCGAAGATCTTCGACCTGCAGAACCCGGGCGCGAAGATGTCGAAGTCCGGCGAGAGCGAGAACGGGATCATCTGGCTGCTCGACGACCCGGCGGCGACCGCGAAGAAGATCAAGTCGGCGGTCACCGACACGGAGCGCGACATCCGCTTCGACCCGGTGACCAAGCCCGGCGTCTCGAACCTGCTCACCCTGCTATCGGTGCTGGGCGGGTCGTCCATCGCCTCGCTCGAGAGCGAGTTCGCGGGTCGCGGCTACGGCGAGCTGAAGAGCGCGACCGCGGATGCCGTGGTCGCCGCGTTCGCCCCGGTCCGCGCGCGCGCGCTGGAACTGCTGGCCGACCCGGCCGAGCTGGATCGCGTGCTCACCGGGAACGCCGAGCGCGCCGACGCGATCGCGAGCGAGACCCTGAAGCGGATCTACGACCGGGTCGGCTTCCTGCCGCGGGTGTAGGGCGCGCAGCGTGCCGTGCCCCCTTCGGGCGCTTCGGGCGGCGGATCAGGAGAGGCCGAGGGCCGCGGCACGACGGCGAGCACGAGCAACGATCCTTCCTGAACCGGCTACCCGTCGGTGGGAGGCGACGGCCCCGATCAGTTGACGGGCGACGGCGGCCTGGTCGAACACGATCAGGGAGTACCCGGGGCGGAGCGCCGCGTACCCGAGTGCCACCAGACGTGCATCACGGCGGCGATCCCTCGCGCTCAGCGCCTGGTCGTGGAACGCATCGCCATCGGTCTCGACCGCGATCCATCGTTCGACGATGAGGTCGATGCGTCCGACCCCGGCGACTCTGACCTGAGGACGGACCCGCAGCCCGAGGTCGACCGCGATCACTCGCACGATGGTCTCCAGACCGGACTCCGCCCGCGCGTCGGCCAGGTCGAGCGCACGACGAGCGGCCAGGGGCAGCGCCGTCCTCAGCTCCCCGAGCTGCGAACGCTTGAGAGCTCCGATGTGGAGCGCGCTGTCGACGCTCGCGATCCAGGCTCGCCGTTCGAGGCATCGCCACGCCTGCGTGAGCGCAGTGACGATGTCGACGTGCCCGTCGCCGGTCGCGGCCCGACCATCCCAGTGCCGGTGAACCGGGGCGACCGGCAGCCGCGAGGCGTTGGGCGGCACCCGGATGTGCAGCTGCGGCGAGTCGAGCACCCACACCCCGCGATATCGGAGCTCCGAGACGCACGCGAGCGCCCCGCCGGCCCGAACCGCTGCCATCGCGGCCTCGTCGGCGCCCGGCCGGGCGAAGTGCCCGATCCGCAGGCGCACGAGAGTGCCGCGGGCGACGGCGGTCCTGATCTGCTTCTCGGAGAAACCGTCGACGCGGAGCCGGCGAGTGGTGACGTGATCCATCCGCCCAGGATCGGGCGGCACTGGCGGTCGGGATGGGCCACCTGATCCCGCGGTGCACTCCCGCCCGCGGTCGACGGTTCAGGAGGATCGGACGGCACGGGGCCGATCCGGCACGGAGTGGCCGATTGTTCCTGATCCGCCGCCCGGAGGGCGTGCGGGAATGCCCGCACCGCTTCCGCGTTGTATGGTGGGAACGAAGCACGTGCTCCGGGGTCGGTGAAAATCCGAGCCGGCGGTTACAGTCCGCGAACTTCCCCGCTCCATCAGGGGGAAGCCGATCCGGTGGAATTCCGGGACCGACGGTCAAAGTCCGGATGGGAGGAAGCACGCGTTCCCGTGATCCCGCTAGGGAGAGCAGGAGCGAGCAGGCCTGTTGGGCAACCCCGGAACCGTCTCGAGAACGAGACATGAGGACCGGATGAGCGACACGGCAGCGCCGGACGGCTGCGACCGCTTCATGCGGCGCGCCCTCGAGCTGGCCGCGCAGGGACCGGTCACCGGCGGCAATCCGCAGGTGGGGGCCGTCCTCGTGAACGATGAGGGCGGGATCGTCGCCGAGGGCTGGCATCACGGCGCCGGCACGCCGCACGCCGAGGTCGACGCGCTCTCGAAGCTGCCGAAGGATCCCGCAGGGCATCCGGATGCCGCAGGCCTGACCGCCGTCGTCACCCTCGAGCCCTGCAACCACACCGGCCGAACGGGTCCGTGCTCCGTCGCCCTGCTGGACGCAGGAGTCGCCCGCGTCGTGTACGCGCTCCCCGACCCGGGGCAGCGGTCGGGCGGGGGCGCCGAGCATCTGCGCGCAGGCGGCGTCGAGGTGATCGGCGGCGTGCTCGCCGACGAGGCCGAGGCGTTCCTGCGTCCGTGGCTCACCGCCGTCGCGCGGGGCCGCCCGTGGGTCACGGTGAAGTGGGCGTCGACGCTCGACGGGCGGGCCGCGGCATCCGACGGGACCAGCCAGTGGATCACGGGCACCGCGTCGCGCCAGCGCGTGCACGAGGAGCGCGGGGCCAGCGACGCGATCCTGGTCGGCACCGGGACCGTGCTCGCCGACGACCCCTCCCTGACCGCGCGCGGCGACGGCGGTGAGCTGATGCCGCACCAGCCGGTCCCGGTCGTGGTGGGCGAGCGGCCCGTTCCCGCGGACGCCGTGCTGCGGCAGCATCCGGCCGGCCTGATCGAGACCCGCAGCCGCGATCTCGCGACCGTCCTCGCCGACCTCGAGGCGCGCGGACTCCGCCGCGTCTACGTGGAGGGCGGACCCACCATCGTCAGCGCCGTCATCGCGGCCGGCTTCGCCGACGAGCTCTCCGTCTATCTCGCGCCCATGCTTCTCGGGGGCGGCGGACTCGCGCTCGGCGAGCTCGGCATCCCGACCATCGCTCAGGCCCTCCGCCTGCGCCTCACCGCGATCGAGCAGCTCGGCGACGACCTGCACGTCATCGCGCGCCCCGCAGCACCCGCGTCACCGAAGGAGAACTAGACATGTTCACCGGCATCATCGAAGAAATCGGCGAGGTCACCGCCTGGGAGCAGGACGGGGATGCCGCGCGCCTCACCGTGCGCGCCCCGCTCGCGGCCTCCGGCGCTCATCATGGCGACTCGATCGCCGTCAGCGGCGTCTGCCTCACCGTGATCGCGCAGGGCCATGACTGGTTCACGGCGGACGTCATGGCCGAGTCGATCGCCTCCAGCACCGTCGGCCGGCTGACCCCCGGCGACCGCGTCAACATCGAGCGCGCCGCCGCCGTCGACTCACGGCTCGGCGGCCACATCGTGCAGGGCCACGTCGACGGTTCCACCACCATCCTGAGCACGGAGGACGGCGCCGCCTGGCGCGTCGTCCGCCTCGCCCTGCCGCCAGGGCTCGCCGCGCTGGTCACCCGCAAGGGCTCGATCGCCGTCGACGGCATCTCGCTCACCGTGAGCGCCGTGAGCGGCCCCGACGAGGCCGAGCAGTGGTTCGAGGTGTCCCTGATCCCGGAGACGCTCGCCGCGACGACACTCGGCAGCAAGAGGGCAGGCGACGCCGTGAACCTCGAGACCGACATCCTGGCGCGCCACGTGCAGCGCCTGCTCGCCTTCGAGCGTGCGAACGAGAACGAAGGAGTACGAGCATGAGCCTCGCCGACATCCCCACCGCGCTGGAAGCGCTGCGCGCCGGCCTCCCGATCATCGTCGCCGACGACGAGGGCCGTGAGAACGAGGGCGACGTGATCATCGCCGCCGAGTCCGCATCCCAGGAGTGGGTGGCCTGGATGGTGAAGCACACCTCCGGCTTCATCTGCGCCCCGATGACGAACGCGATCGCCGATCGCCTCGAGCTGCCGCCGATGGTGGAGCACAACGAGGATCCGCGCGGCACCGCGTACACGGTCTCGGTGGATGCCGCGGACCGCCTGAGCACCGGCATCAGCGCCTCCGACCGCGCCCACACCCTCCGCGTGCTGGCCGACCCGGCGGCGACGCCGGCGAGTCTGCACCGTCCCGGCCACGTCATGCCGCTGCGCGCGGTGGATGGCGGCGTGCGCGAGCGCGACGGCCACACCGAGGCGGCGGTCGACCTGCTGAAGCTGGCCGGCCTGATCCCGGTCGGCGCGATCTCGGAGATCGTGGCCGACGACGGCGAGATGGAGCGCCTGCCGGGGCTGATCGCGCTCGGCGAGCGCGAGGGCGTCTCGGTGATCACGATCGAGGCGCTGATCCGCTTCATGGCGGAGAAGCAGTGCGAGGCCGACCCGAAGGCCGTTGTCGACATCCCCGAGTCGTCGCGCGTGAGCTTCGAGGTGGAGACCACGGTGCCGACCAGCCACGGCCCCTTCCGCGTCCGCGCATACCGCGACCGATCGACCGGGGCCGATCATGTGGCCTGGATCTCCGGCGAGCCGAGGAACGGCTCGCTGGTGCGCGTGCACTCCGAATGCCTGACCGGCGAGGCTTTCGGCTCGCTCAAGTGCGAGTGCGGCCCGCAATTGCAGGCGGCGCTGGACACGATCCAGGAGCAGGGAGGCATCGTCATCTACCTGCGCGGTCACGAGGGCCGGGGGATCGGCCTGATCAACAAGCTGAAGGCGTACAAGCTCCAGGAGGAGGGGCTCGACACCTTCGAGGCGAACATCGCGCTGGGACTGCCCGCCGACGCGCGCGACTACGGGGCGGCGCACGGCATCCTGAAGGATCTGGGCATCTCGAGCGTCCGGCTGCTCAGCAACAACCCGGAGAAGGCGCGCCAGTTGCGCGAGCGCGGGGTGACGGTCACCGAGCAGGTGCCCCTGGTGGTCGGCGTCGGCGAGTTCAACCAGGGCTACCTGGACGCGAAGCGCGACCGGATGGGCCACGCGCTGCCGACCCACGAGCTGCTGGACGAGCGCATCGAGGACGCGCTCGATGCCCAAGCGCGGAACGCCCGATGAGCGGGGAAGGCCTGCCGGCCCTCGACACCGACGGCACCGGGATGAAGGTGACGATCGTCTCGGGGCTCTGGCACCACCGGATCGCCGAAGGCCTGCTCGCGGGCGCGCACCGCGTGCTCGACGCCAGCGGAGCCGAGATCTCGATCATCCAGGTGGCGGGCAGCTTCGAGTTGCCGCTGGTCGCGAAATCCGCACTGGAGGCCGGAGCGGATGCCGTGGTCGCCCTCGGCGTGATCGTGCGCGGCGAGACCCCCCACTTCGAGTACGTCGCGGCCGCCGCGACGGACGGCCTGACCCGCGTGGCGCTCGATACGGGCAAGCCCGTCGGCTTCGGCGTGCTCACCGTCGAGGACGAGCAGCAGGGCCTCGACCGGGCCGGCCTCCCGGATTCGAAGGAGGACGTCGGCGGACGGGCGGCGGAGGCCGCGCTGGCGACGGTGCGCGCCCTGCGGGGGCTGAAGGGCTGAGGCCGTGCCGCGGCCGGCCCATCCCCTCGG
>WOYR01000263.1:6497-7701 GCA_011620705.1 Microbacteriaceae bacterium
CGGCCGGCCCATCCCCTCGGAGTGCGAACGTTCAGCAGACCGGAAGTAGCGTGACAGCGTGAGCACCACCAGTACCTCCTCCCGCTCGGCCGCCGAGCCCCGACGCGGCCTCTTCGGCCGCCGCGCCCCCGACGGCGGGCCGCGCGCCAGCTTCCGCCAGCTGCTGCCATACCTCGCCGAGCACCGCCGCGTGCTCGCGGTCGTCGTCGCGCTCAGCCTGCTCGGCGCGGGAGCATCCCTGCTGCAGCCGCTGCTGGTGAGCCAGGTGATCGGCTTCGTCGAGAAAGGGCAGGCGCTCGGCCTGCTGGTCTGGGCGCTGGTCGCGCTCGTGCTGATCTCGGCCATCCTGAGCGGCATCCAGCACTACCTGCTGCAGCGCACCGGAACCAGCGTCGTGCTCTCCGCGCGGCGCCAACTGGTCCAGCGGATGCTGCGGCTGCCGATCGCCGAGTTCGACCAGCGCCGCACCGGCGATCTCGTCTCGCGGGTCGGATCGGACTCGACCCTGCTCTACGCCGTCATCACGCAGGGGCTGGTCGACGCGATCGGCGGAGCGGTGCTGTTCATCGGCGCGCTCATCGCGATGCTGATCATCGATCCGGTGCTGCTCGGCCTGACCGTGCTGGTGATCGCGGTCTCGGTGGTGGCCGTCGTGCTGCTCTCGGGGCGGGTGCGCACGGCCAGCCGAGAGCAGCAGGAGAAGGTCGGCGACCTGGCGGCCTCGGTGGAGCGCTCGATCAGCGCCATCCGCACGGTGCGCGCCTCGAACGCGACAACGCGGGAGACGGATGCCGTGGTCGAGGACGCGATCGGGGCATACCACGCCGGTGTGCGGGTCGCGAAGATCTCGGCACTGATCGTGCCGCTGAGCGCGATCGCGCTGCAGGTCTCGCTGCTCGTCGTGCTCGGCGCCGGCGGCTTCCGGGTGGCCAGCGGGGAGATCACCATCGCGAGCCTGGTGGCGTTCATCCTCTTCCTGTTCATGATGATCATGCCGCTCGGTCAGGCCTTCGGCGCGCTCACCTCGGTGAACCAGGCGCTCGGCGCGCTCGGCCGCATCCAGGAGATCATCGCGATCCCCAGCGAGGACCAGGATGACGCATCCCTGGAGCCGGCGGCTCCGATCGACACGGATGCCGCCATCACCTTCGAGGCCGTGCGCTTCCGGTACCCCGAGGCCGCCCACAAGACCGAGACCGAGAAG
>WOYR01000263.1:7801-15880 GCA_011620705.1 Microbacteriaceae bacterium
CGAGGCCGTGCGCTTCCGGTACCCCGAGGCCGCCCACAAGACCGAGACCGAGAAGATCCTCGCCGAGCTCGAAGCCGACACCACCGCGCGCGATCCGGAGGTGCTGCACGGGGTCTCCTTCGAGGTCCCCCGAGGCTCGCGGGTCGCCCTCGTCGGACCGTCGGGTGCGGGCAAGAGCACGGTCCTCGCCCTCATCGAGCGCTTCTACGACCCGACCTCGGGCGTCGTGCGGGTCGGCGGCGCGGACGTGCGGGGGATCCCGCGCGAGACCCTGCGCGGCCAGATCGGCTACGTGGAGCAGGACGCCCCGGCACTCGCCGGCACCCTGCGCGACAACCTCACGCTGAGCACACCGGACGCCACCGATGAGGACTGCCGCGCGGTACTGCACACCGTGAACCTCGACGAGGTGCTCCAGCGGAGCGAACTCGGGCTCGGCGCGCCGGTCGGCGAAGGGGGCGTGATGCTCTCGGGAGGCGAGCGCCAGCGCCTCGCCATCGCGCGGGCGCTGCTCGCCGCCCCGCCCATCCTGCTGCTCGATGAGGCGACCGCCTCGCTCGACGGGCTCAACGAGCAGCTGCTGCGCGAGGCGATCGACGCGGTCGCCGAGAACCGCACCCTGCTGGTGATCGCGCACCGGCTGTCGACGGTGGTCGACTCTGACCGGATCGTCGTGCTCGACCACGGCAAGGTGGTCGGCACGGGCACGCACTCCGAGCTGATCGCCTCGACCCCCCTCTACAAGGAGTTGGCGAAGCACCAGCTTCTGGTCTGAAGCCAGCGCTGCGTCAGCGTCAGCGTCTACGTCGGCGCGTGCGCGCGTTGGCCTCCGTCGAGTTGACGCAAATGGTTGCTCAGCTCGCCCCGCACCCCACCATTCGCGTCAACTCGACGCGCCGGAACGGATCACGCGCCGCAACCTGTCTGGCGTCAGAAGGCGCTGAAGAAGACCTTGAGCACGAAGCCGACGAAGAACAGCACGGCGACGAGCGCCGCGAGTCCGAGCAGCAGTCTGGCGAACATCAGCTGAGGTCCCTTCCATCGGATGCTTCCACGTCTCCGCCCGCCGCCGCGACCTCGCGGAGGGCCGCCGCGCTGGAGGCCGGTGCGACACCGGCGACCAGGTCGTCGATCACGCGGACGTGCCGCCCGGAGGCGATCGCGTCGAGCGCGGATGCCCGGACGCAGTAGTCGGTGGCGATCCCCACCACATCCACGTCATCCACCCCGAGCTTATCGAGCACCGCGGGGAGGTCATCGCCGTCATCGCTCGTGCCCTCGAAGATCGAATACGCCGGCTTGCCCTGGCCCTTGCGGATGTGCACGTCGATGAGGCCGACATCGAGTCCTGGGTCGTACTGCGCACCCACCGTGCCGGCCACGCAGTGCACCGGCCAGCTGTCGACGAAGTCGGGGGCGCCATCCAGGGCGAAGTGCCCGCCGTTGTCGTTGCTGTTGTCGGCGCCCGGGGCGTCGTGCCAGTCGCGCGATGCGATCACCACGTCGTAGCGATCCGGATGCGCGCGCAGATAGCCCGTGATGCCTGCGGCCACCGCGTCCCCGCCATCGACACCGAGTGCGCCGCCCTCGGTGAAGTCGTTCTGCACGTCGATGATGAACAGCGCCCTGGTCATGGCAGTGCCTTCCTGGTGGTGTCAGTTGTTCGAGAGGTTGTCGCCGCAACTGAAGACCGCGGTGGTCAGGGTGTCGAGCGCGGCCTTCGCGTTGTCCTTGATACCGGCCCCGATCGCGTAGAAGGCGAACTCGAGCACCGTGCCGTCTGCAGAGGTCACGGTGCCGGCCAGGCTGTACTCGGTGTCGATCCATCCGGTCTTGGCGGCCACCTGCCCGCGCGCGATCGCATTCGGACCGGTGAAACGGGATGCCAGGCTCCCCGTCCGGCCGGCGACCGACAGCCCGGCGCGCACGACGTCGAGGTTGTTCGTGCCGGCCTGGATCTGCCGGAGCAGGCTCGTCATGGTGTCCGGCGGCACCTGGTTGTTCGCGCTCTCGCCGGAACCGTCGACGATCTTCAACCCGGCCGATGGGATCTGGAACGCCCCGGTCAGCGCGCCCGGGATCGCCTGCTGCAGCGAGCCCGATGAGCCATCGAGACCGGAGGCCTTCGAGATGATGCGCGCGAGCATCTCGCCCAGGGTGTTGTCGCTGGGCAGCAGCATCTGCGTGATCAGCGTGCGCACCGGCTGCGACTCGACCTCGCCGAGACCGGCCGCACCGGGCACCGCGGAACCGGTGCTCGTCGAGACCGAGCCCGCGACGACGCCGCCGGGGTCTGCGCCCTGCAGCGCCGCGACGAACGCGGCGCCCGCCCGGCCGATCGGGTCGGTGCTGCGCGGGCTGGTCTCCTTCGTGGGGTCGGCGCGATCGCCATCCACCTGGAGGGCGGTGGTCTCCGACTGGTAGCCCTGGGTCTGCTCGGAGCGCTTCACACTCGGGTCCCAGTTGTCGGCCGGGTTCCAGTAGCCCGCATCGAGCACCACCTGGGTGATCGGAACACCCGGATGCTTCGCGGCATAGTTCGTCACGGCCTGCGCGGCCAGCTCGCTCAGCTTGGGCGCGCCGGCGTAGACGCTCTGCCGGCCGGCGGGGAGCGCGCTGAGCGTCGCATCCCCGTGGCCGACGAGCACGACCGTGCCCGCGGTGCTGCCGTCGACCACGTCGGTGGCGATCCGGTAGTCCGGGGTGAGCACGGCGACCGCGGCCGAGGCGACCAGCAGCTTCAGCGTGCTGGCGGTGCTGGCAGGGATCGAGCCGCCGTGATCCCAGAGGACCTCGCCGGAGTCGGCGCGCACGACGCTCCCGGTGAGCGTCTTCAGCCGGGCATCGGACGCGGGCCCCGCGATCGAGCAGGTGCGCAGCCTGCTGGCGGTCGGAGACGCCGACGGGGTCGGACGCGGCGGCGCGCTGCTGGGCGCCGCCGTGGGAACGGCGACCGGGGCGGATGCCACGGCCACCCCCGCGAACACGGCGCCGGTGCCCAGCAGCACGAAGACCACTGCCAGGGTCCCGAGCAGCCAGGCGAGCGGGTGCCTGCGGAGGGCCGCCGCGAGCCGGCCGGCGCGCGGTGCAGCCGACTCGGCGGCGGCCCGTGCCGCTCTGCGGGAGGTCGGCTGCTCGTCGCTCACTGGGTCATCGTATTCCGGACCGCAGCGAGGCGGCTCCGCCTCTCACCCGCCGCCCGTTCACTCGCCTCGCGCTCGCTCGCCGCCCGTTCACCCGCCGCCGCTCACCCGCCTCCCGCTCGCTCGCCCGGGTACCTCAGCCCGATCTGCCGCCGCACCTCGTCCAGCGTGCCCATGATCGCGACCGTCTCCGAGCTCGGCAGGATGGTCGCCTCGAGCTCGCCGGCGGCGACCAGGCGCTCCAGCTCATCGGCCTGGAACTGCATCCCGCGCCCCGGCACCTCCTGCTCGAAGCGCTCGAGCAGCGTGCCGTCGGGGGCGATCAGCGAGAACGAGGCCGGGTTGTACCAGACCGGGTCGATCTCGATGCGCGCCCCGGTGCCGACCAGCACGGCCGTGTTCGGGCCTGCGGCATCCAGCACCGTGTTGATGACCGCCTTCGCACCGCTCGGGTAGCCGAGCACGATCGCGTCGTTCTGGTCGACCCCGGTGACCGGAGTCGGGCTCGACAGCGCGTACACCGATGATGGCTCGCCGAACACATCCCAGGCGAAGGAGACCGGGTAGATGCCGAGGTCGAGCAGGGCGCCGCCGCCGAGCTCCGGGTTCTGGATGCGGTGCTTCACATCGCTTGGCAGCTTCTGGTCGTGGTCGGCGATCAGCGAGCGCAGCTCGCCGAGCGCACCGGCGGCCAGCAGTTCGCGGATGCGGAGCATGTGCGGCAGCCACCTGGTCCACATCGCCTCGAGCACCACGAGCTTCTTCTCGGCTGCGAGGTCGACGATCTGCTGCGCCTCGGCCCGGTTGAGGGCGAAGGGCTTCTCGAGCAGCACATGCTTGCCGGCCTCGAGTGCGAGGACCGCGTTGGCGGCGTGGAAGGGATGCGGGGTGCCGATGTAGATCACGTCCACCTCGGGGTCGGCGACCAGCGCCTCGTAGCTCGGATGCGCCGTCGGGATGCCGTGCGCCGCAGCGAAGGCATCCGCCGCCTGCTGCGAGCGGGACCCCACCGCGCTGACGGCGTGCCCGGTCAGGATCAGGTCGGAGGTCATCTGGCCGCAGATCCACCCGGTGCCGAGGATGCCCCAGCGCAGCCGCTCGCTCATGACTGCCAAATTAGCCGAACGGGGCGCGCGGGCTGAGAACCGCGCGCCCCGTCGGGTCCTGGTGCCGCTAGCAGCCGCCCCATCGCGCTGCGGCGCGGGTGAAGCTCGAGGGCTCGTTCGGGATGCCGCCATGGCTCATGGCGAAGTAGATGCAGACGCCGGCGGTGCTGCCGGTGTAGCTGGGCCGGTACAGCGAGAGGCGGTGCTCGATCGAGTTCCACCATTTGCTGGCGACCGTTGCCCCGCTGTTGCCCGACCCGCCCGCCAGGTTGCCGTCGCAGCCCCTGGACGGCACGCCGTCGCTGCGGACCGAGCCGACGTGGCCCCATGCGCTGCTCGGGTCCGTGCTCGGGTCCTCCGCCATCCAGAACAGCCGCTGCTCCATGCAGGAGTCGTAGCGGAAGTTGCCCCCCGGGATCGCATCGAGGCAGTTCTGGGCGCGGATCGCGTTGAAGGTGGAGGAGAAGGACTGGATGTCGGCGGTGGTCGTGCCGGTGATCATGCCCTGACCCTGCGAATCGGAGATGCCGGGGGCGCTGCCGCCCCCGCCGCCCTGCCCGGGGCAGGACTGCCCGGCTGCGGCGAGCGACACCCGGCGCGAGGCGCCGGCGTTGGCCCGGGCCGATGGCGCCGCCGGCGGCGCGACGACGACCGGCTTGGGCACGGGCTTCTGGGCGATGTGCTCGCTGTCGGCGGCCGGCACCGAGACCGGCTTCACGATCGACACGGCGGTCGCGCTCGGGACTGCGACCGCAGCGAGCGCGGCCGCGGCATCCACGTGCGTGATCCCGCCGCCGGCGACCGGCGAGGTCGCTGCGACCGGCAGGCCGTCGAAGGACACCTCGGCGGCTCGGGCCGGCGTCAGGAAAGACGGCCCGCCCCCGCCGACGAACGGCAGGGCCAGCACGAGCACCGTGGCAAAAACGGTACCCAGAATGATGGTTCGTTTCATGGTCAGTCCCCCCGGACCAAGCTCAGCTCGACGCCCCTCCCCCCGGAGCGGTGCCGTGCTCGAAAGCTACGCCCCCGAATCCCCCGAATCAAGCCCGCTCGGGCCGAACGGGGTACAAAGCGGCCGTTCCGCCCCCGGAGTGGGGGCGTTTCAGGCCCCTCTCATGGCCTTTGGTACCCTGAACCCTGGCTCAGCTATGACTCTTCATCCCACTCGCGTCGTGATCGGCGCCGCCGCCACCGCCTTCGGGCTCGCGGCGGTGCTCTCCATCGCACCCCCGCCGCAGCCGGACCAGTTGCAGGCCTATATCTCGATGAACGCGCAGAACCTCGAGGTGTCTCCGACGGCGAGGGCCACCGCCGCGCAGAACCGGGATGGCTTCTCGGCGACCCCCGGCATCCAGACCCTCATCAATGGCGGCACCAACTACGACTGGGCGAAGCTCGTGCTGCTGGACGGCGGCTTCCCGATGACCGACGCGAACGTCACCGTGATGACCCGGTGGATGCGCCAGGAGAACGGCGCAGACAACTGGTGGAACCGCAACAACCCGCTCAACAACGGCCTCGGCTCGGGCGGCGGCGGCGGGACCGGCAGCTACGCGAACCTGGTCATCGCAGCGCAGTACCTGGCGGCCAACCTGCGCAAGCCGATGTTCTCCGGCATCGCCTCGGCGCTGGATTCCCACGCGCCGACCGCGACGATCGAGCACGCGATCTGGTACTCGGGATGGGCGAGCGGCCACTACGCGAACGGCGCGCACTGGCACTACACCCCGGTCGCGGTCGTCAAAGCGCCTGGTGGGGCGTGGTGAGTCGCGCCGTCCGCATGGCCGGCCTGGTGGAGCCACCTGAGAGAATCGAACTCTCGACCTATTCATGACGAGTGCTGCCGCCCGGGTGGGTCCGGCGGCTTCAGACATTTCTTGGCTTGCAGGGCCGGGCCCTCATCGCTCGCTTGGCGCCCTGGGGGGGACGCCGGGGGACACGCGAATCACTGACCGCCAGGCTCCGTGCGGGCGGAGAAGCTAGGTTGCGAGTCATCGCACTCTGGTGGAGAGCGTTGAGGACGTCCTCGGCCTTGATGTCAGGGATGTTCCGGATGCGACCGCCGTGCCGCTGAGAGTCTGGTGCTTCCTTCCCGCATTTTCCTAGCGGGTATGTTGCATATGAGTTCCAACTTAGGAACTAATATGCAACCATGGACGAGACCGTAACCGAGGCCGCCGAGCGGCTCGGCATCACGCGGCGTGCTGTCACGTACCTCCTTGACGACGGATCACTCACGGGGCGCCGCCTCATCAACGGAACATGGCTCGTTGACGCCGACTCGGTCAGCCGCTGGGAGCAAATCGGGCAGCGCGGCAAAGGGCGCCCCCTCAACACCGCCACGGCGTGGGCGGTCCTCTGGGAACTCTCCGGACTGGACGCTGAATGGCTCGAGCGGACTACCCGGTTTCGCCTCCGCGACCGAATTCGTGGCTATGACGCTGCTGGCCTCGCGCGCGCGGTGGCGAAGCGGACAGTCGCCCACCGCTATCGCGCCGCCAACGCAGAACGAGCCGCAGAAGGATTGATCGCCACCGGCCGTGCCGTTGCCGATGTTTTGGGAATGGGTCTCATCCGAGACGAAAGCAGGGTAGCCGGCTACGTCCGCGATGGAACAGCGGACGCCTGGGCCGACTCCCATTTCATGCTCAGCGACAGCACAGGCCAAGACGTGATCTACGACAACACACTCCCCATCCGATACGACGCGGACGAAATGCCTTCGGCGGTCGTCGCAGCGGATCTCGCTCGAAGCACCGATACACGCGAGCGCAGCGCCGCGCTTCGCGCCCTTGAGCAGATGAGGCAGACGTGGCTGGCCGCGAACTGACAGTCGATATGAGGGACGACGACCTCATCCCGGCCTGGCAGACGGTTCTCGAGCTCAGCAACGCGCAGATCGCGGGCCGCCTCACATTGGTCGGCGGGCTCATGGTAGCGGCACACGCTCGCCGGGCACAGGTCGTGATGCGACGGCCGACGGACGATGTCGACACGCTTGTGGACTACGCGGCCGACCGGTCCAGTCTGTCTGACATGCGCGCCACGCTCACGCGATTGGGTTTCCGCCTGACCACCGATGCGCAGCATGCCTATCGGTTCCTTCACGCGGACGGTCGAAAGGTTGACCTCATGGTCGCGGACCACATGCCTTCTGGTATGCGCCCGCGGCTCGACCAACGTGACGCGTTCGTTGCGCCCTCGGGAGAACAGGCCATCCGTCGTCGAGACAGGTACCGCCTCCTGTTCGCCAGTGGAGCAGAGGCAACGATCGGAGTGCCTGACGAACTCGGCGCGCTCGTGGCCTAGGGCGCCGCCTACATGGTGGACCACCGCGATCGAGGTCGCCACCTGGACGATACGGCCGTTCTCCTCGCGTGCATCGCGGACGGGTCTGAGCTGGACTGGGCGTCGCTCAGTCGAAACGATCGACGCCGACTGCTGGCATCGAGTCAGGCACTGGAGGACGAAGGTCACGTCGCCTGGGCGAACCTCGACCGCGACGCGCTCGATCAAGCGCGATTCAACCGCGCGCTGATCGCACGTATCGTCGCTCGTTGAGGCCTGCACCTCGAACTGCTCTGCATAGCCACGCAGAAGCCAATGGGATCTGACCCATCAATTCCCCATCAATTATCTTGAAGAGCCACCTGAGAGAATCGAACTCTCGACCTATTCATTACGAGTGAATCGCTCTACCAACTGAGCTAAGGCGGCGGGCGTCCCGCGGCTCTGCCGAGCGCTGGGCACCGGGGAAAAGCATAACCGATCGGGCGGATGCCACTGCCGATCGGCGGGCAAGCAGCGAGCAGCCGGCGGCCGACGGTTCA
>WOYR01000143.1 GCA_011620705.1 Microbacteriaceae bacterium
CGCTGCCCGTGTTCGCCCTGCGCGAGATGGGCACCGGCGTCGCCCGCCCCTGAGTAACGTCGAGAACAAGTTGAGTCATAGTGACTCATGTTTACGACTCCTGGAGGACTCGATGGCTACTTCCTACCCGCGGCTCATGCCGATGGATCTCTACCGCACCGCCGACAGCTACGTGCTGAACGCCGATCTGCCGGGCATCGACCCGGAGAGCGTCGAGGTGGATGTCGACGGCCAGCTGCTCAGCATCCGCGCCGAGCGCTCCCCCCGCACCCAGGACGGCGTCAAGTGGCTCGCCCGCGAGCGCGTCAGCGGCTCGTTCCTGCGCCGGTTCACGCTCGGTCAGGGCGTCGACACCGCCGGCATCTCGGCCAACTACGACAACGGCGTGCTGAGCGTCGTCATCCCGGTCACCGAGAAGGCCAAGCCCCGCAAGATCGATGTGCACACCTCCCCCGCCGTGGTCGCTCAGACTACGGAGACCGCTGAGACCAGCGAGGACCTCGCCGCGTAACGCAGCGACGAAGAGGCCCGGATGCCGCGCAGGCGTTCGGGCCTCTTCCGTCAGTGACCCGACGACACAGACGGCCGTCGGCGCCGGCGCCGCGCGAAGGCCGGGAATGGCCTTCCCCTATGCGAGCGCGCGCTGCAGATTCTCGTCGAGCGAGGCGAGGAACTCCTCGGTGGTCTGCCACGGCTGCTCGGGTCCGACGAGCATCGCGAGGTCCTTGGTCATCTTGCCGCTCTCGACGGTCTCGATGACGACCTGCTCGAGCGTGCTCGCGAAGTCGATCAAGGCCTGATTGCCGTCCAGCTTGCCGCGATGCTGCAGGCCGCGGGTCCAGGCGAAGATCGAGGCGATCGGGTTCGTCGAGGTCGGCTTGCCCTGCTGGTACTGGCGGTAGTGGCGGGTGACCGTCCCGTGGGCGGCTTCGGCCTCGACGATCTTGCCGTCGGGGGTGGTGAGCACCGAGGTCATCAGGCCCAGCGATCCGAAGCCCTGCGCGACGGTGTCGCTCTGCACATCGCCGTCGTAGTTCTTGGTGGCCCAGACGTATCCGCCCTCCCACTTGAGCGAAGAGGCGACCATGTCGTCGATCAGGCGGTGCTCGTACGTCAGGCCGGCGGCGTCGTACTGCGCCTTGAATTCGGCCTCGAATACCTCCTGGAAGATGTCCTTGAAGCGGCCGTCGTATGCCTTGAGGATCGTGTTCTTGGTCGAGAGGTACACCGGGTAGTTGCGGGCCAGCCCGTAGTTGAGCGAGGCGCGCGCGAAGTCGCGGATGCTGGCATCCAGGTTGTACATCGCCATCGCCACGCCGGAGCCCGGCGCCTGGAAGACCTCGAAGCTCTGCGCCTCGCCGCCGTCCTTGGGCTGGAACGAGATGGTCAGAGTGCCCGGTCCGTCGAAGCGGAAGTCGGTGGCGCGGTACTGGTCGCCGAAGGCGTGACGGCCGATGATGATCGGCTTGTTCCAGCCGGGCACGAGGCGCGGGATGTTGGAGATGATGATCGGCTCGCGGAAGATCACGCCGCCCAGGATGTTGCGGATCGTGCCGTTCGGGCTCTTCCACATCTGCTTCAGGCCGAATTCCTCGACGCGGGCCTCGTCGGGTGTGATGGTGGCGCACTTGACGCCGACGCCGTATTTCTGGATGGCATGGGCAGCGTCGATCGTCACCTGGTCGTTGGTGGCGTCGCGGTTCTCGATGCCGAGGTCGTAGTACTCGAGGTCGATGTCGAGGTAGGGGTGGATCAGGCGGTCTTTGATGAACTGCCAGATGATGCGGGTCATCTCGTCGCCGTCCAGCTCGACGACCTTGCCTTCGACCTTGATCAATTCGCTGCCTTTCCTGCGCCCGCCGCCGCCCTTGCGGCGCGCGGCTGACAGCGCCGTTCACGCCGCCGGAGTCAGCCTAGCCGACTTCGCGTTTATCTTGACATCGAGATACCTGGGCGTTCTGCGGCCGCTCGGGTTAGCCTGTCACCATGGCGGACTTCACCCTGCAGGAGTTGACGGCGCAGACCATCGTCGCGGCGAACGGTCTGACGCTCAAGCCCGGCCAAGAGGCGTTCCTCGAGCCCGAGACGTACACGCACGCCGAGGAGGGGCTCGACCCTGCCGGCTCGTGGCCGCGAGTGGTGATGGACGGAGACCGCGTCGTCGGCTACATCATGGGGACCTTCGATGCGGATGCCCGCGAGGAGTACCTGCGTGCGGCGCTCTGGCGCATCGAGGTCGCGGAGGGTGCCCAGGGGATGGGTGTCGGCCGCTTCGCGGTGCAGGCGCTGGCTGACGAGGCACGCGCCCGCGGCTTCGACCGGATCACCGTGGTCTGGGCGAGCGGTGAGGCGGGCCCCGGCGCATTCTTCAAAGCCGTGGGGTTCCAGATCGTCGGGCAGACGCCGTACGGCGAGAACCTCGGGGCACTGCAGCTGTCGTGACGCTGCCGAGCGACGACTTCGCGTCGCGGGTGCTCGAGGTGGTGGCTGCGATCCCCGAGGGGATGGTCATGAGCTACGGCGATGTCGCTGCGGCGATCGGGTCGCGGGCCGCTCGCGGCGTCGGACGAGTGATGGCCTACTACGGCTCGGATGTCCCGTGGTGGCGGGTGGTCCGGGCATCCGGGCATGCCGTGGCCGATCACGAGGCCCGGGCGCTGGAGCACTACCGTGCCGAGGGAACCCCGCTCATGTGGAACGGCGAGTCCTTCCGCGTCGACCTCGCGCAAGCCCGCCACGTCCCGTGACCTTCACCTTGGGGAGGATGACACGCCGGCGGTCGGAGAGAAAGTGGCGCACGCTCGGCGTGGCTTCCTCCCGAACGAGAGCGCGCGGAACGAGGAAGGCGCCGCCCCTGACTGAACGGGAGCGGCGCCTTCGCGCGAGCGGGCTGCGGGCCCGCGGGTGACTACTTGAGGGTGACGGTTGCGCCGGCCTCTTCGAGAACGGCCTTGGCCTTCTCGGCGGCCTCCTTGTTGGCGCCTTCGAGCACCGTCGACGGCGCGCCGTCGACGAGCGCCTTCGCCTCGCCGAGGCCGAGGCTGGTGAGGGTGCGCACCTCCTTGATGACCTGGATCTTCTTCTCGCCTGCCGACTCGATGACGACGTCGAAGGAGTCCTTCTCCTCGACCTCCTCGGGTGCGGCGCCTGCGCCTCCTGCGGCCGGGGCCGCGGCGACCGCGACGGGCGCGGCTGCGGTGACCTCGAAGGTCTCCTCGAACTTCTTGACGAAGTCGCTGAGTTCGATGAGCGACAGCTCCTTGAACGCGTCGA
>WOYR01000185.1 GCA_011620705.1 Microbacteriaceae bacterium
ATCTCGCCGAGCAGGATGACGAAGACGAGTGCCACGCCGAGCATGACGAGGGTCGCCGCCCGCGTCGTCACGTTCGCGAAGTTGCACTCGGTGAGGAAGAACGGACTGAGGGCAGAGAACGGGATGCTGAGCACCAGGAATCTGGCGGCCGTCGGCAGCGCGCCCATCTCGCCGCCCCGGATGCGAGACCACCAGGCTCGCACCTGAAGGATCAGCGTGTCCATTCTAGGGTTGCAGCTGTGCAATGCATGTCGCTCGGTCGGTTGTTATGTAGCCCCGGCGATCAGCTCAGCCTTGCTGGATCGGATCCGGCGCGGTTCCATCCGCTCGGCATAGGGTCGTCACTGTGACCGTGACGATGCCCGTGTCGGTGGTCCCGGCCTCCACCATCCGCGCAGCCCTCGACCGGATGGAGCGCGGCGTCGCGGTCGACGTCGATGACGCCGAGGCGCTGCTGCAGGCGCAGGGGCCGGAGCTCGACCGGTTGCTCCTTCGCGCGACCGAGCTGCGCGACGAGGGGTTGCGCCTGGCCGGCCGTCCGGGGGTGATCACCTTCTCGAAGAAGGTGTTCCTGCCGGTCACCACCCTCTGCCGCGACCGCTGCCACTACTGCATCTTCGTCGACACGCCCGGCCAGTTGAACCACAAGGGGCTTCCCGCATACATGAGTCCTGAGCGCATCCTGGCGGTCGCGCGCCAGGGCGCCGCGATGGGCTGCAAGGAGGCGCTGTTCACCCTCGGTGACCGGCCGGAGGAGCGTTGGCCCGAGGCGCGCGCCTGGCTGGACGAGCACGGCTACGCCTCGACGCTGGAATACGTGCGGGCCATGGCCGAACTGGTCCGCCGCGAGACCGGTCTTCTGCCGCACCTGAATCCGGGCGTGATGAGCTTGGAGGAGATGGAGTGGCTCAGGCCGGTGGCTCCGTCGATGGGCATGATGCTCGAAACCACCTCGGTGCGGCTGTGGAGCGAGAAGGGCCAGGTGCACTTCGGCTCGCCCGACAAGGAGCCGGCCGTCCGCCTCGGTGTCATCGAGGATGCCGGCCGGGCCCGCGTGCCGCTGACGACGGGCGTGCTGGTCGGCATCGGCGAGAGCTACCGGGAGCGAGCCGAGTCGCTGTTCGCCATCCGGGAGGCGCACCGCCGCCACGGGCATGTGCAGGAGACGATCGTTCAGAACTTCCGGGCGAAGCCGGCCACCGCGATGCGGGATGCGGCCGACCTCGCCACCACGGAGTACCTCGCCGCTGTGGCGGTCGCGCGGATCGTCATGGGGGCGGATGCCCGCATCCAGGCCCCGCCGAACCTCTCGGATGCCGGCGAGCTCGGCCTGCTGCTCCGAGCGGGTGTCGACGACTGGGGCGGGATCAGTCCGCTCACCGCCGACCACGTCAACCCCGAGCGGCCATGGCCCCAGCTGGACGACCTGTACCGCCTCACCGCCGAGCTCGGTTTCCAGTTGCGCGAACGGCTGACGGTGCACCCCCCGTACATCGCCGAGCACGCCGAGTGGATCGACGACGCCCTGATGGCCGATGTCGAACGACTGGCCGAGAAGGGCACGATGCTCGCCGGCGCTCAGGAGCGGGCCGTCCGGGTGCCGAGGGGCCTCGCGGTGCGCACCGACGGCGTGCGTTCCGCCTTGCGCCTGGCCGAGAGCGCGCCCGACGAGCTGACGGACGGCGACCTCGCCCGGCTGCTCGTCGTCGAAGGAGACGAACTCGATGCGCTGGCCGAGATCGCGAACGCGGCGCGGCGCGACACCGTGGGCGAGGCGGTGAGCTTCGTCGTGAACCGGAACCTGTCGTCCCAGCGGATCGCCTCCTCCGACGATGATGCAGTTCCCTTCCCGGATGGGGTCGCCGCGGTCGCGGTCGACGCCTGGGAGCTCGGTGCGACCGAGCTCTGCGTGCAGGGGATCGCGCCGGCGGCGGCACCGGATGACATCTACCTGGCGATCGCCCGCACCGTGAAGACGGCGGCTCCGCAGCTGCACCTGCACGCCTTCCGGCCCGCCGACATCGTCGACGGGGCGCGCCGCTCGGGAATGCCGCTGGCCGACTTCGCGCTCGCGCTGCGCGATGCGGGCGTCGATACCGTGCCCGGCACCGGCGTGAAGATCCTCGACGAGTCGGTGCGGCGCCGGATCGCACCGGACGACCTTCCGATCGAGGGCTGGATCGAGGCGGTGACCGCGGCGCACCGCGCCGGGCTGCGGTCGAGCGCTGTGATGTTCTACGGGCATGTGGAGACAGCGGCGCAGCGGGTCGCGCATCTGCGCTCGCTGGCCCGCATCCAGGACGAGACCGGCGGATTCACCGAATTCGTGCCGATGCCGTTGCCCGGCCGGCCGCTGGTCGGGCTGGTGCCCGGACGGTCGGAGCGCGACGAGCACCGCGCGATGCACGCGGTCGCGCGGTTGGCGCTCGGCGGGCGCATCCGTCACCAGCAGGCATCGTGGCCGCGACTCGGCCCGGCGCTCGCCGCCGACGCCCTGGCAAGCGGCGCGGACGACCTCGGCGGCACGCTGCTCGGCGGGCGGGTGCACGCCGGTGCGGGAGCCGAAGCGGGCCGGGAGCTCGGCGTCGCCGAGATCGAGCGGCTCGCGCAACGGCTGTTCCGCCCGACGCGCCAGCGCACCACCGTCTACGGTGAGCCGACGCCGGAGCGGAAGGCGGCGCGCGGATGACCGCACCGGCGATCGTGCTGGTGCCGGGGCCGGGCGGCGCCTCGGAGGACTTCGGTTTTCTCGCCCCGATGCTGAGCCGCCACCACGATGTGGTCGTCGCCGAGCTCGGGTCGGCGAGCGATGCCGACGAGTTGCTGGATGCCGTGGGACGCGCCGTGGCTTCGGCTCCGGGTCTGCCTGCTGTCGTCGGCTACGCGATCGGGGGAGTGGCTGCCGTCGGATACGCCGCGGAGCACCCCGAGGACGTCTCCGCCCTGGTCGCGATCGCGAGCTGGTGGCTGCCATCACCGAAGCTCGCCGCGCATGTGCGGCTGTGGCGTTCGCTGCCGGATCGGGAGCAGCGCGCCGAGGCGATGCGGCTCGCGCGCTACAGCGCTGCCGGATGGGATTCGGCGCGGCAGCCATCGGTCACCGAAGCAGGCCTGCGCCTGATGGAGCTCTCGGCGCGGATCGGCACGGTCGATTCCGCCCCCCGCGTGACGGTGCCGTCCCTGGTGATCGGTTGCCGGGATGACGAGCTGGTGGGCGCACGCGAGAGCCGGCTGCTCTTCGGTGCGATCCCCGATGCGCGGTATGCGGAGCTTGCGAGCGGCCACGCGGTGCTGGATGAGCGCCCCGCCGAGGTGCTGCAGCTGATCGAGGCTTTCCTCGGCCGGCCGGAACGGCATCCGGCAGGGACTCTGATCAGCGCTGAGGCGCTGTGAGCGGGGAGGACGGGCAGCGCGTCGATGTCCTGATCGTCGGCGCCGGCTTCGCCGGGCTCGGGATGGCGATCCGGCTGCGAAGGCGCGGTACCGACTCCTTCGTCGTTCTCGAACGCGCGGACGCGGTCGGCGGGACTTGGCGGGACAACCGCTACCCGGGCGTCGCGTGCGATGTGCCGGCGCACCTGTACTCCTACTCGTTCCGACCGAATCCCGAATGGTCGCGGATGTTCGCGCCGGGCGACGAGATCCGCCGCTACCTCGAGGACGCCGCCCGGGACGAGGGCATCGAGCCGCACCTCCGCCTGGGGACGGATGTGCTCGACGTGCGGTGGGACGACACGGGCCTCCGCTGGACCGTGACCACGTCCCGCGGGGTCTGGAGCGCCGGCGTCGTGGTGGTGGCATGCGGAAGGCTGAGCGAGCCGCGCATCCCGGAGGTGCCCGGGCTGGAGGGCTTCCCCGGAGAGATGTTCCACTCCGCGCGCTGGGACGACCGGGTGGAGCTGGACGGCAAACGGGTCGCGGTCGTCGGCTCGGGAGCCTCCGCCATCCAGCTGGTCCCGGAGCTCGCCGATCGGGTGGGCAGCCTGCTGGTGCTGCAGCGCAGTGCGCCGTACGTGATCCCGCGCAGCGACCGGGCGTACAGCGCGGTCGAGCGCACCCTCTTCGCGCGCGACCCTGATGAGCTCGCACGGCTGCGATCCCGACTGTTCTGGAAGGCGGAGGAGGCGTTCGCCCAGCGCTCGGGCAGCCCCGAGATCACCGCGGCGGCCCGTGCTCATGCGCTGGCCCACCTCGCCCGGCAGGTGCCGGAGCCGGAGCTGCGCGCCCTGCTGACCCCCGACTACGAGATCGGGTGCAAGCGCGTGCTGATCTCCAACGATTACTACCCGGCGCTGCGGCGCCCGAACGTCACGCTCGAGGCATCCGGTCTCGCGGCGATCGAGGGATCGACGCTCATCACCCGCAACGGCGCACGGCACGACGCGGACGTGGTGGTCTTCGCGACCGGCTTCCACTCGGCCGAGCAGCCGTACGCGCCGCTCGTGCGCGGAGTGGGCGGCCGGAGCCTCGCCGAGCACTGGGCGGACGGGATGATCGCCTACGCGTCGACCGTCGTGCACGGCTTCCCCAACCTGTTCGTCATCGACGGGCCGAACGGCGGCCTCGGTCACAACTCGGCGATCTACATGATCGAGACCCAGATCGACTACATCCTCGGCGCCTTGCGCCATCGGGCGGCAGCCGCCGAGGGGCCGCTCCAGGTCACCGCCGCCGCCGAGGCGGGGTATGCGGAAATGCTCGCGCGGCTGAGCGCCGGATCGGTGTGGCTCAGCGACGGCTGCGCCAGCTGGTACCGCGATCCGCGCAACGGCCGGTTGACCCTGCTCTGGCCGGATTTCGCCTTCGCGTTCCGCGAGCGCAACGGCGAGTTCGACCCCGGCGTGTTCGAGCCGGTCGCCCCCAGTGTGGCTGAGCTGTCATGAATCGGCGGCCCGGCTGGACGGTGATCGGCACCGCGTAGGGAGCGCCCCCACCTCGGGGACCTTGTCGTCTACCCCCATTGCGCCCAAGATGTCCCCATGGCACAGGTGGGAGTGCCCTCGGTCCAGAGCACCCAGTTCGCGGAGCTCCTGGTCCAATCGGGGTTGATCACGCAGCAGGATCTCGAGTTCGCGCGCGCGGCGAAGGCGCGAACCGGATCGCACATCGACGAGATCCTGGTCAGCCAGGGCATGGTGTCGCCATCGGCGTTGCGCTCGGTGATGGCGCGCGCGTGGGGCCTCCCGGTGCTCGACCTGCACACGACCGCCCACGACGGCGCGCTCATGCACCGCTGGTCGGGGCAGATGATGCTGGCCGAGAACTGGATGCCGCTGCGCCGCGAGCCAGACGGAAGCGTCCTGGTCGCCACGGCGCGCGTTCCCGACGCCGCGCGCCGTGCGCACATCGAGCGCGTCATCGGAGGGCCTGCCCGTTTCGGCGTCGCCACCTCGTGGGACATCCGCAACCTCGCGCTGCACGTCTTCCGCGCCGAGATCGCGGATGAGGCGGCCAATGAGCTGTTCCGCCAGAACCCGGAGCTCTCGGCACGCGTCGTCTTCTCGCGCGGTCAGAAGATCGGTTTCGTGGGCATCATCGTGCTCGGACTCGTCGCGCTGGTGATCTGGCCGGCGGCCGCGGTGATCACGGTATTCACGGTCATCAGCGTCGCCTTCCTCGCCGGCACCCTCTTCAAGTTCCTGGTCGCGATGCGCGGCGCCAAGTTCGATGTGGTCGAGCAGGTCAGCGATGAGCAGGTGGAAGCGCTGCGCGACAGCGAACTGCCGGTCTACACCGTTCTCGTCCCGGTGTTCCGAGAGGCGAACATCGTCGGCCAGCTGGTCGGCAACCTCGGCAAGATCGACTGGCCCGTCGAGAAGCTGGAGGTGCTCATCCTGATGGAGGAGGAGGACACCCTCACCCGGGATGCCCTGGCGAAGGCCGCACCGCCGCCGAACTTCCACGTGGTCACGGTTCCCAAGGGGTCGCCGCAGACGAAGCCGCGCGCCTGCAACGTCGGGCTCTTCTTCGCCACCGGCGAGTTCCTGGTGATCTACGACGCCGAGGACACCCCGGACCCCGACCAGCTGAAGAAGGCCTACCTCGCCTTCCGCCGCGGCGGTGACAAGACCGTGTGCATCCAGGCCTCATTGAACTATTTCAACGCCGGGGAGAACGTGCTCACGCGCATGTTCACCCTCGAGTACAGCTACTGGTTCGATTACATGCTGGCTGGGCTCGATGCGGCGGACCTGCCCATCCCGCTGGGCGGAACCTCCAACCACTTCCGCACCTCGGCCCTCAACGAGCTCGGCGGCTGGGATCCGTACAACGTCACGGAGGATGCCGATCTCGGCATCCGCGCGAGCGCTCTGGGATACCGCGTGGGCGTCGTGAACTCGACGACGATGGAGGAGGCCAACACCTCCATCCCGAACTTCATCCGCCAGCGCAGCCGCTGGATCAAGGGCTACATGCAGACGACGCTGGTGCACGCGCGCCGCCCGCGCCAGCTCATCCACGAGATCGGGCTGCGCCGCTTCACCAGCTTCGCCCTGCTGATCGGCGGGACTCCTGTGACCTTCCTCGGGGTGCTCCCGCTCTACGCGGTGACGCTGTTCACGATCTTCATCCCGGCTCAGGTGCTGAGCCAGTTCTTCCCGGTGTGGCTGCTCTGGATCTGCTTGATCAACTTCGTCATCGGCAATTCGGTGATGGTCTACGTGTCGATGATGGGCCCGTACAAGCGGGGGACGTTCCAGCTGATCCTCTGGGCGCTGCTGAATCCGGCCTACTGGGTCCTGCACTCCATCGCCTCGTACAAGGGGCTCTGGCAGCTGATCTTCAAGCCGCACTACTGGGAGAAGACCGAGCACGGCCTCACCTCTCATAGTTCGGACGAGGCGATGGACGCGGGGGCCATCCGGTGAGCGCGGGCGCCGAACTCATCCCGTACAGCCCGAGCGTGCGCGATCGAGGCGTGCGCAAGCCGGAGCGGACCCGCTTCGATGCCTTTCCGCGTGATCCGGTCTTCCGCTGGCTGCTGCGCGCCGCCTTCGCCGCGCCCTATCTGCTGGTGGCCTGGGCCGCGTCGCTCAGCCAGGCCGACACCACCCTGGTGACACCGAACCAGCAGCTGCTGCAGCACATCGCGCGCATCGACTGGAACAGGGCGGACATCTCGTGGGTCGGCGACATCTTCCCGCCGCTGTCGACTCTGCTGGCCGCGGCGATCCCGGGCGGGCGGACGGGACTCGCCATCGCGGGCGCTCTGGTCGCCGGTGTCTTCCTGCAGAAGCTCCTCGAGATCATGGTCCAGCGCCGGTTCCACGTCACCACCACGACGATCCTGATGCTCGCCCTGGCCGCCAACCCCTTGTTCGCCTACACGGTGACCGAGAACTTCTCCGCCTTCCTGGGGCTGGCATTCTTCGGGCTCGGGATCGCCGACATCCTGCGCTTCGTCACATGGGGCAGCACCCAATCCGGATTCCGGGCCGGGTTGTTCCTGATGCTCGCGGCGCTCTCCGACCAGAGCGGCATCGTCTACGTGCTGACGGCGGCCGCCGCCGCTCCGTTCCTCCGCCTCGGCCAACGGCACCGGCAGGGCGCTCAGGGAGCCAATGTGCTGGTCATCGTCTTTCCGACCGCCGCCGCCCTGGGCGCGATCATGCTGCTCAATCTGATCTTCAACGGCAACCCTCTCGGCGGCGGCGGGCGCATGATCTCGGGCACGGCCGAGCGGTTCGCGGCCCTCCCGCAGCTCTTCGCCCAGCCGACCGGCTGGTTCCTGCTCGCCTCGGTGCTGAGCGCCTGGCTGATCGCGCTCATCGTGCGGCAGCCCGGATCGATCATCGTGTCCACCCTGGTGTTCGCCGCCATCCTCGGCTCCGATGTGATCGGCCTGCTCCCGGCGGGCACCGCGGGGAACACCTTCATCCTGATGACCCTGATCGCGATCGCCCTCGTGCCGACCCGCAAGGGGATGGTCCCGGTCGTCCTAGTGGATGTCGTGGCCGTCCTGCAGATCGTGATCGCGTGGGGCTCGTCCTACAACCGCGACATCGTGCTGCAGTGGATGGCCGCCCTCCTGCCCGTGTTCGACGCCTCCTGGCACTAGCCCGGAGCCGGACGAGAGCGGCGCGGCGAGCCCGTCGGCCCGCCGGTACAGTTGAGCGCGTGAGTGCCCAGACCGGATTCGAGTTGTTCCCCGATCGCACCGTCGTCGCCCTGCGCGTCAACGGCGAG
The DNA here is from genome assembly GCA_011620705.1 of Microbacteriaceae bacterium. Classification (GTDB taxonomy): domain Bacteria; phylum Actinomycetota; class Actinomycetes; order Actinomycetales; family Microbacteriaceae; genus Lysinimonas. The sequence continues at coordinate 8,188 of WOYR01000185.1, forward strand.
CTCAGGGACAAGGCGACGACGGTCACGGAGGCTGACACCGTCGAGGCGGTGACGATCGAGTCGCAGGACGGCCTCTCCATCCTGCGCCACTCGACCGCCCACGTCGCGGCGCAAGCCGTGCAGTCCATCAACCCGGAGGCGAAGCTCGGCATCGGCCCTCCGATCACCGACGGCTTCTACTACGACTTCGATGTCGAGACGCCGTTCACGCTCGATGAGCTCAAGGCCATCGAGAAGGAGATGGAGCGCATCATCCGCTCGGGCCAGCGCTTCGTGCGCCGGGTGGTCACCGAGGCCGAGGCCCGCGCCGAGTTCGCCGGGGAGCCGTACAAGCTGGAGCTGATCGGGCTGAAGGGCCACGAGACGGGCACCGCGCAGTTCGAGTCGAGCGAGGCGGTCGAGGTCGGCGGCTCGGAGCTGACCGTCTACGACAACGTGGACTCCGCCAGCGGCGAGACCGTCTGGAAGGACCTCTGCCGCGGACCGCATCTGCCCAACACCGGCGCGATCCGCAACGGCTTCGCCCTGATGCGCGTCGCCGCCGCCTATTGGCGGGGCTCGGAGAAGAACAAGCAGCTGCAGCGCATCTACGGCACCGCATGGCCGAGCAAGGAGGAGTTGCGCGCATACCAGACCCGGCTCGAGGAGGCCGCAAAGCGCGACCACCGCAAGCTCGGGCAGGAACTCGATCTGTTCTCCTTCCCCGAGGAGATCGGCTCGGGGCTCGCGGTCTTCCACCCCAAGGGCGGCATCATCCGGGCTGAGATCGAGAACTACATGCGCCAGCGGCTCATCGCCTACGACTACGAGCTGGTCAACACCCCGCACATCACCAAGGCGCATCTCTACGAGATCAGCGGTCACCTGCAGTGGTACAAGGAGGGCATGTTCCCCCCGATGCACCTGGATGAGGAGGTGGATGCCGAAGGCAACGTCGTCAAGCAGGGCCAGGACTACTACCTGAAGCCGATGAACTGCCCGATGCACAACCTGATCTTCCGCGCGCGCGGGCGCAGCTACCGCGAGCTGCCGCTGCGGCTGGCCGAGTTCGGCACGGTGTACCGCTATGAGAAGAGCGGCGTGCTCGCCGGCCTCACCCGAGTGCGCGGCTTGACCCAGGATGACGCGCACATCTACGTCACTCCCGAGCAGGTGAAGGGCGAGATCGCCAGTCAGCTGGACTTCGTGCTCGAGACCCTGCGCGGTTATGGTCTCGACGACTTCTACCTCGAGTTGTCGACGCGCGATCCTGAGAAGTCGGTCGGCACCGACGAGGCATGGGAGGAGGCGACCGCGACCCTGCGGCAGGTAGCGCTCGAATCCGGACTCGACCTGGTGGATGATCCGGGCGGCGCAGCGTTCTACGGTCCGAAGATCTCGGTGCAGGCTCGCGATGCGATCGGCCGCACCTGGCAGCTGTCGACCGTGCAACTCGACTTCAACCAGCCGGAGCTGTTCGAGCTGAGGTACGCGGCGGCCGACGGCACGCAGCAGCAGCCGGTGATGATCCATCGCGCCCTGCTGGGCTCCATCGAGCGCTTCTTCGCGATCCTGCTCGAGCACTACGCCGGCGCGTTCCCCGTCTGGCTGTCGCCGGTGCAGGTGGTCGGCATCCCGGTCGCCGAGGAGTACGCCGACTATCTCGGCGAACTCGTCGCGCGGCTGAAGGGCGAGGGCGTGCGCGCGCAGCTGGATTCGAGCGACGACCGGATGCAGAAGAAGATCCGCACCCATACGCAGCAGAAGGTCCCCTTCATGCTGATCGCGGGGGAGCAGGACCGCGCAGCGGGGACCGTGAGCTTCCGTTTCCGCGACGGCCGCCAGGAGAACGGGCTCGCGATCGAGGAGGCGGTCCGGCGGATCCACGACTCGATCACCACCAAGGTGCAGGTCTGACGTGCAGGTCCCGCCCGACTACGACGGCACCCGGTATCCGGATTCCGAGGTGGAGCCGGCCTCGTCATTCGCGGCGGTCGCGGATGGGATGCAGCGCCTCTGGACCCCGCACCGCATCGCCTACATCGAATCGTCGCCCGAGGAGAAGGTCTCGTCGGGCTGCGTCTTCTGCGAGGCGCCGACCAAGTCGGACGAGGAGGCGCTGATCGTCCATCGCGGCGAGACCGGCTACGTGCTGCTCAACCTCTTCCCGTACAACAGCGGCCACCTGCTGGTCGTGCCATACCGGCATGTGCCGACATACGACCTCGCAGCGAGTGCGGAGACGGCAGAGCTCGCCTCGATGACGCAGGCGGCGATGCGCGCGCTCACCGCCACCTCGCACCCGCACGGCTTCAACATCGGGATGAATCAGGGCGCGGTCGCTGGCGCAGGAATCGCCGAGCACCTGCACCAGCACGTCGTTCCGCGATGGGCCTCGGACGCGAACTTCCTGCCGATCATCGGGCAGACGAAGGCGATCCCGAAACTCCTCGGCGAGGCGCGCCAGGAGCTGGCGGAAGCGTGGCCCGCCGCGGACTGAGCCCGCCGACATCCCGTCCATGCTGTAGACGGCTTCGTCTACATAGGCTGAAGAGATGAGCACTCGTTCGATCGCCCACCTCGTCGTCCTGGCAGTCATCGCAACACTGCTCGCCGGGTGCAGCAGCACCACCCCGGGTGGGACCACCTCGGCAGGGAAACCGCTGCAATTGCGCCTCGTCATCTCTTCGACTGCGGGCACGTGCAGCGCGCCGGCCGTGACCTCTGACAGCCCAGCCAGTGCCTGCGACAATGCGGGTACCACCACTTACGAGCTAGCAAGACCGCTGGGTACGATCACTCCGGTCTCCGTTGTGCTCGCCAAGGATCAGGGATCTGCGCATTCGGTCACCCTTGAGCTCAACAAGGCAGATGCCGGCACGCTCGGCGATGTGTCCCGCGAAGCCGTCGACAAGCACCTGGCGATCGTCCTCGACGGCCGGGTCCTCTCGGCGCCCCTGGTCCAGGAGCCCCTCACGCGAGCACGCTGACACTCGCCTTCGGGACTTCAACCGAGGCCAGGCAGGCTGCTGCAGAGCTGACTGCGTCGAAAACCCCCTGACACCCTGGCTCCCAACGGGATTGCTCGCAACCTGGTCCGGGTGCGCGAACGGTGGGGGACAGGCCTTCGTTCCGGGTGGTGTTCTACGCCACTCGGAGGGAAGGCCTTCTCTTGGTCCACCGCGGCCAGGGAACCGCTGCTGCGACGCGGACATTCTCATCTGAGGCACGCGCAGCCGTTGGGTCAACCCAAGACAGCCTGTCCTATCGGCCACGCCCCGGCTGCTCGTCATCGATGACACGGCGCGAGCAACCGGGGACGCCGCCGCATCATGGCCACCATCACGCTGGCGGCAGCTACGTCACTGGCCGTGTCGAGCGTGCCCGCCGCTGCCAACGCATACACGATTACTGGATGTCGCTGGAACGGCAGTTCCACGATCAACTACAAGAACAACGGCTCCAGTAGCTACACCTCGATCATCACCAACTCCGCGAACTCCTGGGACTCCGGCATGCCTCTGTACCTGCAGTCCACCGCGAATGCCGCTCTCGTCGTCTACCAGACGAACGCCGGCAACAGCGGCGATGAGGGATACACCACCTGGTATTGCTCCGGCGGTATCACGTCCGGAACCAGCTTGTACGCGAACACCCAACTACATTGCCGGTGCGTCGTTCCACTCCTCGGTGGCCCAGCCGCCGGCATGCAGTGATACCGGCGCTTGCAAGCGCGCTGCAACCACGGATCTCCGCGGTTGTCTCACTGCATTCAAGCAGATATGTAGAACATATCTTCGAGTTGTGATACAATCGTCTTGCTCGTGCCGGGCAAGGAGATTGGTCGTCATGGCACTGGAGCGTCTGCTGATTGAGCGTGTTGAGGCGCTCGTCTGTGCATTGCCGCTCGATGCAGCGCGGTCCGGCGCGGCGGGGTCCCCCGCAGTGCGTTCCGGCGAGTGGGCGGCGGTCTCCGATTCGGGGTTGGTGGCCACCCTCGAGCACATCGGCGAGGTGCGCCGCGTGCTGGATTCGCTGGGGATGCTCGCCGCGGGCGAGGTCGCCCGCCGCGGCGAGCTGAGTCCGCTGCACGTCCGCATGGGCGACAAGTCGCCGTCCGATCTGGTGGCGCGGTGCGCAGGGATCGAGCAGGCCGAGGCGCGCGCGTGGTGCGCGGCGGGCGCCGCGGTCGTCGATCGCGCCGGCTTCCTGGGGGAGGCCATCCTGCCGCGGCGAGAGCATCTCGCCGAGGCGGTTCAGCGCGCAGAAGTCCCGGTCGCCGTGGCCGCCCAGATCGCTGCTGCGCTGGATGCGTTCGACCCGGTCGCCGATCGCGACGCCGTGGCCGGTGCCGAGCGGTTCCTGCTGGAGCACGCTGATCGACTGACGGCACGGGAGACCGCGCGTCTCGGGCGCGCTCTTCTCGAGCGCTTCGACCCGGATGGCGCCGAGCCGCGCGAGGATCGGCTGCGCGCGCGGTCGGGACTGTCGATCGTGCGGGGGACGGACGGCCTGACCCGCTGGGTGCTGACGATGCATCCCGAGGCGGCCGGCTTCCTGACCGCGGCTCTCGATGCGCGCACCGCTCCGCGCCGTGAGCCTTCCTTCCTCCGCGACGATGATCCCCTCGACGGCGCGGGCGAGACGCGCAGCCTGAGTCAGCGCAGGCTCGACGCGATGGTCTCCATCGCCCGCGAATCCGTTGAACGCGATTCCGGCGAGGTCGGCGGCACATCCGTCACGATGGTGGTGACAGTGCCGCTTCAGACGCTGATCGACGGCATCGGGGCGGCATCCATCGAGGGCATCGATGCTCCGATCTGCGCCTCGACCGCCCGTCGGCTCGCCGCGGGCGCCGAGATCATCCCGCTCGTGCTCGGCGGCGAGAGCGAGCAGCTCGACCTCGGTCGTTCGCGGCGGCTGTTCTCGCCCGCTCAGCGACGCGTGCTCGCGCAGCGGGACGGCGGCTGTCTCTGGACGGGATGCACAGCGCCGCCGGCGTGGTGCGAGGTCGCCCATGTGACGCCGTGGTCGTTCGGAGGTGAGAGCGATCTTCGCAACGCGGCACTGCTCTGCCCGTTCCACCACCGGCGATTCGATCGCGATGGCTGGAGTCTGGAGTGGCGAGGCCGAGACCCCTATCTGATTCCGCCTCCCCACGTCGACGCGCGTCGCACGCCTCGTCGCGCCGGCCGGCCGTCGGCGCCATCGGGCCGGCTGCCATCGGGCCGGCTGCCATCCGGCGGCATCCCCGGTGTCTCAGCATGACGCCGCCGCGGTCACGGTGGGCGGAGGTCTCGTACAATCGTCCCCATGACCGAGAGCAGCACCACCGCAGACCTGGGCACCAGCCGCGTCAAGCGCGGACTCGCCGAGATGCTCAAGGGAGGCGTCATCATGGATGTCGTCACCGCCGAGCAGGCGCGCATCGCCGAGGACGCCGGGGCCGTCGCGGTCATGGCGCTGGAGCGGGTGCCCGCCGACATCCGTGCGCAGGGCGGTGTGGCGCGGATGAGCGACCCCGACCTGATCGACTCGATCATCGCCGAAGTGTCGATCCCCGTCATGGCCAAGGCCCGCATCGGCCACTTCGTCGAGGCCCAGGTGCTGCAGTCGCTCGGCGTGGACTACATCGACGAGTCTGAGGTGCTCTCGCCGGCCGACTACGTGAACCACATCGACAAGTGGCCGTTCACCGTGCCCTTCGTCTGCGGTGCGACCAACCTCGGCGAAGCCCTGCGCCGCATCACCGAAGGCGCCGCGATGATCCGCTCCAAAGGCGAGGCCGGCACCGGTGATGTCTCGGAGGCGACCAAGCACATCCGCACGATCACGGGCGAGATCCGCGCACTGACCGCCAAGACCAAGGATGAGCTGTACGTCGCGGCCAAGGAGTTGCAGGCCCCGTACGAACTGGTCGCCGAGATCGCCTCGACGGGCAAGCTCCCGGTGGTGCTGTTCACAGCGGGCGGCGTGGCCACGCCGGCCGATGCTGCGCTCATGATGCAGCTCGGCGCCGACGGCGTGTTCGTGGGTTCCGGGATCTTCAAGTCGGGCAACCCGGCGGCGCGCGCGGCGGCCATCGTCAGGGCGACGACCTTCTTCGACGACCCCGACGTGGTGGCGCGAGCCTCGCGCGGACTCGGCGAGGCGATGGTGGGGATCAACGTCGCCGACATCCCGGCGCCGCACCGCCTCGCCGATCGTGGCTGGTAACGGGAACGGTTCGGCGCGACCGCGGGTCGGCGTCCTCGCCCTCCAGGGCGACTTCCGGGAGCACCTGATGGTGCTGCGGGAACTCGGCGCGGATGCGGTGCCGGTGCGCCGCGAAAGCGAACTCGACGGCGTGGCCGGCCTCGTCATCCCGGGCGGCGAGTCGAGCGTGATGGACAAGCTGAGCCGCACCTTCGGCCTGGCGGAGCCCCTCAAGGCGCGCATCGCCGCGGGGATGCCGGTCTACGGCACCTGCGCCGGCCTGATCATGCTGGCCGACACCGTGCTCGACGCGGTTCCCGGCCAGCAGAGTCTTGGCGGACTCGACATCGCGGTGCGCCGCAACGCATTCGGCAACCAGCTGGACTCCTTCGAGACCGACCTCGAGATCCCGGAGCTCGGCGAAGAGCCGGTGCACGCGGTGTTCATCCGGGCACCGGTTGTCGAGAGGGTCGGGCCGAAGGCCCATGCCCTGTCCAGCCTCGCCGATGGCCGCGTCGTCGCGGTCGAGCAGGGGAATCTGCTCGGCACCTCCTTCCACCCGGAGATGACCGACGAGTACCGCTTCCATGCGCGCTTCCTCGACAGGGTGCGTGGCGCAGCCTAGATCCGCGCGAGCGTCCGGTGCGGGCGGGGCGTCAGAAGCCCTGGCCGTGCGGCCTACAGCCGTTCGGTGCGGACCGTCGCGCTCATCGGCGAAGCCGATGCGATCGCGCGGTATGCGGGCGAGGAGCGCAGCTCAGCGCCGAACTCGTCGACCGATGCGGGCGAGAAGCACCAGGCGTGCCCGCGGCCGAGAGCGCGGCGGCCGGGAGTCCAGCGGTAGGCGAGGGTGAGGCAGAGCTGGGTGATGGCATCCTCGTTCTCGCGCACGAGCTGGCGGGTGAGGCCGATCGTGAAGCGTTCGGCGTCCGCATCCGGCCCCCACTGCCAGAGCAGGCCGTCGCCCTCCTCGGCCACGCGGGCGTGCTGCGCGCGGCACTCGCGGTAGAACCCCATGGCGAGAGTGACGGCATCCGTCGCGCGGAGAGTGTCGAGCGGCGTGCCCGACTCGGCGGCGAAGCGGCGCAGGGCACTCTCCGCGGAGGAGATCCGGAACCAGCGGGAGACCACCCGCCGAGCCTAGCCGCGCAGGCGGACCGCGGAGCCAGGGCGGCGGCTGGTTAGAATCGTGGAAGGTTCGGCGCGGCGCGCGGCTGCTGAACCGGCAGAACGAGAAGGGGCACCGTGAGCGGGCATTCCAAGTGGGCGACGACCAAGCACAAGAAAGCGGTCATCGACCAGCGCCGTGCCAAGTCGTTCGCCAAGCTCATCAAGAACATCGAGGTCGCGGCCAAGATCGGCGGCGCGGATCTCTCCGGCAACCCGACCCTGTACGACGCCGTGCAGAAGGCCAAGAAGACCTCGGTGCCCAACGAGAACATCGACCGCGC
>WOYR01000041.1 GCA_011620705.1 Microbacteriaceae bacterium
TTCTCCGCCGCCTCATCATTGCCGAGGACCCGGTAGCCCTCGTCCTCGATCGCTGTGCGAACGCGCGTCTCGTCCGCGACGCCATCGACCTCGATGGTGCCGGCCGCGATGTCTACACGGGCGGTGCCGCCGAGCGCGGCAACGGCGCGGGTGATCGCGCGCTCGCAGTGGCTGCAGGTCATGCCTTCGACATTGAATTTCATGAGTCGTTCTCCTCCCCGGCCCGATGCCGGTCGAGACAGAGCATCCGGCTTGCCCCAATGGGAAGGTCAAACCCGTCGCCGCAGCGCGTATGGAAACGTTCAGCTGGGACACCCTGTTGACCTTCCCATGATGGCAAGCTCGACGCTGCACCTGTCCGAACTGCCAAAGGTGCACGATGAACGCCATGACCTCCCCGCCCGCCCCGGCCTCGAGCCTGCGTGTCCCGATCGAAGGCATGACCTGCGCCTCGTGCGTGGGGCGCGTGGAACGTGCGCTCTCCCGCATTCCCGGCGTCGCGACCGCGCAGGTGAACCTCGCCACCGAGGTGGCCGAAATACAGGGCGCCGCACCACTCGACCTGGCCACCATCAGCCGAGCCGTCGAAGACGCCGGCTACCGGATCGGGACCCGCACGGTCGACCTGGCGGTCGACGGCATGACGTGCGCTTCGTGCGTGGGACGGGTGGAACGGGCGCTCAAGCGGGTGCCGGGCGTGTTCGACGCCACCGTCAACCTGGCCACCGAGCGCGCTGCAGTGACCGCAGCCGCAAGCGTGGAGGATGAGGCGCTCATCCGGGCGATCACCGATGCCGGCTATTTGGCCAAGCGCCCGGCGGCGAGTGACACCGAAGGGCAGCCGGCGGAGGCCGCGGCCGGGTCGTTCGGCATGAGCCGCGAAGCACGCCACCTGCTGATCGCCGCCCTGCTCTCGCTGCCATTGGCCGCGCCGATGGCCGCGCTGCTCTGGGGCGGGCACTGGATGCTCCCGGGGTGGATCCAGTGGGCCCTGGCGACGCCGGTGCAGTTCTGGCTGGGCGCACGGTTCTACCGCGCGGCGTGGAAGTCCGTGCGCGCGGGCACCGGCAACATGGATCTGCTGGTCGCACTGGGCACCAGCGCCGGCTATGGCCTGAGCGTCTACCACCTGCTGCAGCCGGCGCTGGACCACGGCATCCGGCCGCTCTATTTCGAAGCCTCGGCGGTGATCATCACGCTGATCCTGCTCGGCAAGTTCCTGGAGGCGCGCGCCAAGCGGCAAACGACCGAGGCGATCCGCGCGCTGCAGGCGCTGCGCCCGAGTACCGCCCGCGTGCGTCGCGGCGATCAGGACGTGGACGTCCCCCTGGCCGAAGTGCGCGTGGGCGAGACGATCGTCGTGCGCCCGGGCGAGTGCTTCCCCGTCGACGGGCGCATCGTCCAAGGCCGGACCCACGCCAACGAATCGCTCATTACAGGGGAATCGCTCCCCGTGGCCAAGGTCGAGGGCGACCGGGTCACCGGCGGCGCGGTCAATGGCGAAGGCCCGGTGCTGGTCGAGACGCTCGCCGTAGGGGCCGAGTCCGCCCTCGCCCGCATCATCCGCCTGGTCGAGGACGCCCAGGTCAGGAAGGCCCCGATCCAGCGGGTGGTCGACCGGGTCAGCGCGGTCTTCGTGCCGATAGTGATCGCAATCGCGCTGGTGACGTTGCTCGCGTGGGGCCTGATGGGCGGCGACTGGACGCAGGCCATCCTCAATGCCGTCGCGGTGCTCGTCATCGCCTGTCCGTGTGCACTGGGGCTGGCCACTCCCACCGCGATCATGGCCGGCACCGGGGTCGCCGCCCGCGCAGGCATCCTGATCAAGGACGCCGAGGCGTTGGAGAGGGCACACGAGATCGACGTGGTCGCCTTCGACAAGACCGGCACCCTGACCCGCGGCACGCCGGTGCTGGTGGAGGCCGTCCCCGCCAATGGCAATGCATCGCAGCTGCTGAGTCTGGCGGCGAGCCTGCAGGCCGGCAGCGAACATCCCCTCGCCCATGCGGTGCTCGAGGCTGCCGCCGGCCTGCCGCGGGTGGAGATGAGGTCGGCACGCGCGGTCGCCGGACGCGGAATGGAAGCCGAGCTCGGCGGTCAGCGGGTGCTGCTGGGCTCGGAGGCGATGATGCGCGAGGCCGGCGTCGACCTCGCGCCGCTCGCGAACCGGGCCGACGCACTGCGCAACCAGGGGCACACGATCTCGTGGCTCGCGCGTGGCACCGACGCTGAAAAAAAGCTGGCGGGATTGCTGGCGTTTCGCGACGAACCGCGGCCCGAGGCGCGATCGGCGGTGGCTCGCCTGCATACCCTTGGCATACGCACGGTGATGATCTCGGGCGACAACGAGGGCGCAGCGCGCTCGATCGCTCGCCTGGTCGGCATCGATGAGGTGCGCGCAAACGTCCTGCCTGCGCAGAAGGCCGAAGCGGTGATGGCGCTGCGCGGGAGGGCGACGGTGGCGATGGTCGGCGATGGCATCAACGACGCGCCAGCGCTCGCTGCGGCGGATGTCGGCATCGCGATGGGGACAGGCACGGACGTCGCCATGCACGCGGCCGCCGTGACCCTGCTGCGGCCGCGGCTCACGCTGGTGGCCGATGCGATCGACATCTCGCGCCGCACGACCCGCAAGATCCACCAGAACCTGTTTTGGGCCTTCGGCTACAACGTGATCGGCATTCCGCTCGCTGCCTTCGGTCTGCTCGACCCGGTCATCGCTGGCGCTGCCATGGCCTTCTCCTCGGTCAGCGTGCTGGCCAATACCCTGCTGCTGCGTCGCTGGGCTCCCGCCACGCAGGTCGAATCGGAGACTGCCCATGACCCGCAGACCGCCCAAGCCTGAGCTCGGCCAATCCCGTGAGCAGGGGCTGCACAACATCGGCGAGGCCTCGGCGCTTGCAGCGGTGAGCGCCAAGATGATCCGCCACTACGAGTCGATCGGGCTGATCCCGGAACCGCCCCGCACCTTCGCCGGCTACCGCATCTACAGCGACTCTGACGTGCAGCGCCTGCAGTTCATCAAGCGCGCGCGCACGCTGGGCTTCTCGACCAAGCAGATCAAGGAACTGCTGAGCCTATGGGACGACCGCAGCCGGGCGAGCGCAGACGTCAAGCGCCTCGCCAAGGCCCACGCAGCCGAACTTGCGCAAAGGGTCAAGGAGATGCAGGCCATGCAGCGCGCGCTCGAGACGCTGGTGCACAAGTGCCAAGGCGATGACCGGCCCGGCTGCCCGATCCTCGATGACCTCGCG
>WOYR01000011.1 GCA_011620705.1 Microbacteriaceae bacterium
TAGCGCACCTGACTGGGGGTCAGGGGGTCGCAAGTTCAAATCTTGTCAGCCCGACCGATAGTCCCGGGAACTCAGGAGTCTCCGGGACTCGTGAGGCTCAGGACTTGCGCCTCGCATGTTCGATCGCCCAGCCCACCTCGACGGAGATGGTGGGCGGAAGACTGATGGACTCCGGCCGGAGGGGAGCGGGAACCACCGCAGCAGGTGACTGCCCGGCCGCGTCCGGAAGAGTCCCGTGGTTCATCGCGTTGTTGAGGACGTGTTCACCGATCCCCGCCGCGCGACCGTCGTCGTCGTCGGTGCCGGACAGGCAGGGCTCTCGGCCGCGTATCACCTCCTGCGGCGCGGGTTCGCGAGCGCGCTGGCCGACCCGGGGGGCGAGCAGACGTTCGTCATGCTCGACGCCGACTCCGCCCCCGGTGGCGCCTGGCAGCACCGCTGGGGGTCGCTCACGATGGAGACCGTGAACGGCATCTTCGATCTGCCCGGCCTGCACAAGCCGCCCATCGACTCGTCCGAGCCCAGTCGGGATGCCGTTCCGCGCTACTTCGCCGACTACGAGCGCGCATTCGACCTGCCCGTGCTGCGTCCGGTGCGCGCGACGGCCGTGCGCAGAGCGGATGCTGCGGGCGACGGCGACCTCGTCATCGAGACCGACGCGGGCACCTGGTTCGCCAGAGCCGTGATCAACGCCACCGGCACATGGAACAACCCCGTCCAGCCGAGCTATCCCGGCCAGGAGACCCTCCTCGGGCGACAGCTGCACACTCATGACTACGCGGCGCTCGACGAGTTCGTCGGTCAGCGCGTCGCTGTCGTCGGCGGCGGCATCTCCGCCCTGCAGCACATCGAGGAGCTCTCCCGCGTCGCCACGACCTTCTGGTACACCCGCCGCGAGCCGGTCTGGCTCGATGGAGACTTCCAGCCGGAGACGACCGGTCGCGCCATCATCGCCAAGGTGACCGCCGATGTCGAAGCCGGCCGGCCCCCCGGCAGCGTCTCGTCCTACACGGGCATCGCCTGGACCCCGTACGCCCTGGCCGCGAAGGCGCGCGGAGCGCTGGAGCGGCGCCCGATGTTCACCTCGATCGAGCCGCACGGCGTCCGAGAGGCCGATGGATCCTTCACCTCCGTCGACGTGATCCTGTGGGCGACGGGCTTCAGGGCGGCGCTCGCCCATCTCGACCCGCTGCACCTGCGCAATGAGCTGGGTGGCATCACGATGCGCGGCACGCGCGTCAAGGATGAGCCGCGCATCCATCTCATCGGCTTCGGACCCTCGCAATCCACCGTGGGCGCGAACCGCGCCGGGCGAGACGCCGTGGCCGACATCGTGAGGATGATCAACCGCTCGGCACCGGTCGAGGTCGAACGCCGGGGCGAGGCAACCCGCAGCACCCGCTGACTGCGTCGACTGGTGCAGCACTCGTAGGCTTGACTCATGCATCGGCTGGGGCGCTTGACACTTCTCACAGCCGATGTGCAGACAGCTCTCCGAAAGTAGAGAATAAAGTAATGACCCAACTGCGCACCACCACCCCATCCGGCTATTCGCGCATCCTCGGAGTCGGAGGTGCACGCGGCGGTCTCGTCGTCACCAACGACGACATCGCGGAGCCGCTCCGCAGCTCAGACGAATGGATCCGGCGCCGAACCGGCATCGTCACGCGGCGCCGCGCCCCGCGCGACGTGCTCGTGCAGGATCTCGCCGAACAGGCCGGAGCGGCGGCGATCGAGGCCTCCGCCGTCGATCCCGCCGACATCGACGCGGTCATCGTGGCCACGGCTTCGTGGGTGCGGCAGACACCCGGGATGGCGCCTGTCGTCGCGGCGGAGCTCGGAGCGTCGCCATCGGCCGCGGCCTACGACGTCAACGCGGGTTGTGCAGGGTTCTGCTACGGCATCGCCCAAGCGGACTCGATGATCCGGAGCGGCCTTGCGCGGCACGTGCTACTGATCGGCGCCGAGAAGCTTTCGGACTTCGCCGACCCGACGGACCGCACGATCTCGTTCATCATCGGCGATGGCGGCGGTGCCGTCGTCCTCGGGCCGTCCGATGTGCCTCGCATCGGCCCGACCGTGTGGGGCTCCGATGGGACGCACGCGGATACGATCACGGTCACGCACTCCTGGCTCGACTACAAGTACGCAGGGGACGAGCCCGTGGAATGGCCCACGGCCCGGCAGGAGGGACCCAGCGTCTTCCGCTGGGCGACCTCGGTCGTGCCGCAGTTCGCCGCGAAGGCGATCGAGGTCGCCGGGCTGCGCCCGGAGGACATCGACGTGTTCATCCCGCACCAGGCGAACCTGCGCATCATCGAGTCGGTCACCGCCGCGCTCGGCCTGCGCGACGATGTTGTCATCGCGCGGGACGTGATCGACACCGGCAACACCTCCGCCGCCTCGGTGCCGCTCGCGATGGAACGGCTGCTGCGCGAAGGCGCTGCGCACGGCGGGCAGCTGGCATTGCAGTTCGGGTTCGGGGCGGGGCTGTGCTACGCCGCCCAAGTCGTCGAACTGCCCGATTCGGTCGGCGGCGATGGCGAATGGCGCAAAAAAGAGTAGCCTGTCGAAGCTGGGATTCACCCCCGACGAAGCTGGGATTCACCCCCGAGAATCGAACAGAGCGAGGCGTCGCAACCACCTCACCGCTACCCAAGGAGGGCACGTACTCATGACCGCGCACACCATCCAGAACGCTCAGCCGCATGACCTGGGTCCGCACACTGCAGCAGACCGAGACAGGTACTACGCGGAGGGATGGTGGCAGGACCGCGTCATGTACGACTTCCTGAAGGCGGGAGCGGCGGAGCATCCGGAGCGCGTGTTCGTCACGGACGGCACATCGACGGCCACCTACGGCAGTCTCCGCGACGATGTCGTGCGACTCGCGACCGGCCTGAGGTCGCTCGGTGTCAAGCCCGGCGACCGGGTCGCGGTGCAGTTGCCCAACTGGGCCGAGTTCGCGACGATCATGTTCGCCCTGTCGCGCCTGGGCGCGATCCTCGTTCCGATCATGCCGATCTTCCGGGAGGAGGAGGTCGGCTACATCCTGCGCCACTCCGAGGCGGTCGTGGTGATCGGCCCGGCCTTCTTCCACAAGTTCTCCTACGGCGAGTTGTATCAGGAGTTGCGTCCGAGCGCGCCAGCGCTGCGCGACATCGTGCTCGTGCGGTCGGACGACCCCGCGCGTTCGGACGACATCATCTCGTTCGACACCCTGTTCGCCGAAGGCGACGTCGAGGAGCTGGATG
>WOYR01000187.1 GCA_011620705.1 Microbacteriaceae bacterium
AGCCGTTCTCGCCGGCGCGACCGTCGCGGCGGCGCAGGTAGCGCTCGAACTCCTCGGCGATCGCGTCGCCGCTGGCCTCGGGGGAGTCGACGGTGTCGCGGGCCTGCTCGAGCTGCGCGATGTACGCCGCCATGTCGTCATCGTCGCTGGCGAGAGCGTCGATGCCCTCCACCCAGGCCGCCGAGTCCTCCTCGAGGGATCCACGGTCGATCGCGATGTCCACGAACTCCTCGAGGCGCTCGATGAGGGCGAGGGTCGCCTTGGGGGATGGCGCGTTGTGCACATAATGCGGAACGGATGCCCAGATCGACAGGCTGGGGATCCCGGCGCCTTCCGCGGCATCCGCCAGCACCGAGAGGATCCCGACCGGCCCCTCGTAGCTGTTCTTCTCGAGCTGGAAGCGGGCGCGCACCCCCTCGTCGTCGCTGGTGGCGAAGATCGAGATGGGCCGCGTGTGCGGCACATCGGCCAGCATCGCGCCGAGGAAGACGATGCCGTCGATGCCGGCCGCGGAGAGCGCGTCGACGACCTCGTTCGCGAAGGTCTTCCAGCCGCGCGACGGTTCGGTGCCCAGCAGCACGTGGATGCCCGGACCACCATCGGCCGGGCCCCACAGGGTCACGCCCGGCCACTCCAGCACGCGTTCGCCGTTCTCGTCGATCGTGGAGGTCGGACGGTTGAACTGGTAGTCGAAGTAGTCCTCGGGTTCCAGTTCGGCGACCGGCACCAGCTCGAGCTGATCGCGCAGGGCCTGTGCGGCGCCGCTCGCGGCCTCACCGGCGTCGTTCCAGCCCTCGAAGGCGACGACGAGGAGGGATCTCTCGCCGAATCCCGATGCGTCCGCCACGTGGTTCCTCTCGCCGGCCGCCCGGCGTCCCGGCACGGAACGTGCTCCCGTGCCGTCACTCCAGAATAGGGCTCCGCCCTGCCGGCCGCCGGGCTCTCCGCGTTCGCCGTCAGCGCAAGCCGCACTGCCTTTGCTCGTAGACTCGTGCGACGTGACCGACGCCGAGCGCACCGAGCCCAGTCGCCTCCCCGCCGCCGTCCTCTGGGACATGGACGGCACCCTGGTCGACACCGAGCCGTACTGGCTCGCCGCCGAGACCGAACTCGTGCGGGCATGGGGCGGCCGGTGGAGCATCGAGGACGGGCTCCAGCTGGTCGGCTCCTCCCTGACGAACTCCTCCCGCGTGATCGCCTCGCGCGGCGTGGAACTCGAACCCGACGAGATCATCCAGCTGCTCACCGATCGCGTGATGGAGCGGCTCGAGGTGGAGATTCCTTGGCGTCCCGGCTCGCGCGAGATGCTGGAGTCGGTGCACGCCGCCGGCATCCCGATGGCGCTCGTCACCATGTCGATGCGCCGGATGGCCGACTCCATCGCCGTCGCGGCCGGCTTTCCGGCGTTCGGCGCCGTCATCGCGGGCGACGAGGTGCTCAACGGCAAGCCGGATCCTGAGGGCTACCTCCGTGCGGCCACTTCGCTCCGTGTCGAGATCAGCGACTGCCTGGTCATCGAGGACTCCGAGTTCGGCGTCGCCGCCGGGGTCGCGAGCGGCGCCACCACACTGGCCCTCCCGCTGCACGTGGCGCTGCCCGACAGCCCCTCGTATGCGAAGTGGGACTCGCTCGAGGGCCGGAACCTGGACGACTTGATCGTCCTGCACGCGCAGAGGGCCGGCCGATGACCGCCGTCGGGGTGCCGCGCCGCACCGGCCCGTTCTCGGCAGGCGACCGGGTGCAGCTCACCGGTCCGCGCGGGCGGCTCAACACGATCACGCTCGCCGAGGGCGGCGAGTTCCACACCCATCGCGGCGTGGTGAGGCACGATGCGATCATCGGGCAGCCGGACGGCAGCGTCGTCAGTGCCAGCAACGGCGACCGGTACCTGGCACTGCGGCCGCTTCTCAGCGACTTCGTGATGTCGATGCCGCGGGGCGCCGCGATCGTCTATCCCAAGGATGCCGCCCAGATCGTCGGCACCGCCGACATCTTCCCGGGCGCGACCGTGGTCGAGGCCGGGGTCGGTTCGGGCGCCCTCTCGCTCTCGCTGCTGCGCGCCGTCGGGCCGGAGGGCCGCCTGCTCTCCTACGAGCGGCGCGAGGAGTTCGCGACCGTCGCCCGCGCGAACGTCGCCGCCTTCCTCGGTTCGGAGCCGCCGAACTGGAGCGTCACCCTCGGCGATCTCACCGAGATGCTGCCGGCGACGACCGCACCGGCGAGCGTCGACCGGGTGGTGCTCGACATGCTCGCGCCCTGGGAGTGCCTGGCCGCCGTATCCACCGCTCTCACGCCAGGGGGAGTGCTGCTGTGCTACGTCACGACCGTCACCCAGCTGTCCCGGGTCGCGGAGGCGATCCGCGCCACCGGCGGCTTCACCGAGCCGGATGCCGGGGAGACCATCGTGCGCGGCTGGCACGTCGAGGGCCTGGCGGTGCGCCCCGATCACCGGATGGTGGGCCACACCGGCTTCCTGATCACCGCGCGGCGGCTCGCGCCCGGCACCGTGCTGCCGCAACCCGCGCGCCGCGCCTCGAAGACGGAGTACGGCGACGAGGACGTCGAATTGTGGACCCCCGGCGCCCTCGGCGACGCCGAGAAGAGCGACAAGCGGCTGCGCCGAGTGGTGCGCGATGCCCGGGCCCTTGCCGCGGGAACCGGCGCGGAACTCACGGACCCCGGAGGCGATCCTCCTCCCAGCCAGGCGCCCGCGATCTGCCAGTAGAGTTGTCCCGCTCGTTTTGCACGCCGTGAGCTCATCCGGCGAGATCTTGGAAGAAGGCCCCGTGCGCAAGACACCCGCGCTCCTGTCCGCCCTCGCGGCCGCCGCGGTGCTCGCCGCGTCCTTGGCCGGCTGCTCGGCGGGCGGCTCCGCCGGCTGCGCGCCGATCTACGGCTCGGGTGACGCCTCGGGGATCGTCACGGTGTCTGGCGCGGCGAAGACGGCGGCGACGGCCGACTTCCCGACCCCGCTCGTGGTCAAGAGCGGCAGCAGCCAGGTCACGCAGAACGATGCCGGCACCGGATCGCCGATCCAGCAGGGCGATCAGGTCGACTTCGAATACACCGTCTTCTCCGGCGCGGGCGGCGAGACCCTCGGCAGCTCCGGTTTCGGCATGAGCGGTGCGGCGACTCCCCGCGCGGCGGCGGTCCTCACCAGCTCGGGTGGGCAGAAGAGCACCTCGCTCATCCGCTCGCTGATCTGCCGGACCAGCGGTGAGCGGTACACCCTGGTCAGCACCGCGAAGGATGCCTTCGGCGCCGGGACGCTCACCGCGAACGGCATCGCGAACAGCGACACCCTGGTCATCGTCGTCGAGGTGGAGGACCACTTCCCCGGCAAGGCCGACGGCGCCGATCTGCTCCCGCAGGACGGCATGCCCGATGTCATCACCGCCGTCGACGGCCAGCCGGGTCTGGTCATCCAGGAGCTCCAGAAGCCCGCAGAGCTCCGGATCGCGACGATCAAGGCCGGCTCGGGCGCTGTCGTCGAGAAGGGGGCCACCGTCCACCTGAAGTACAGCGGCTTCGTGTGGCCCGCGCCGGGCTCGCCCCTCGCCGATCCCTGGGATGACGCCACCTGGACCAACGACCGGGCCGCCGATTTCGCCGTGAAGTCGACGGACGATGGCGGCTCGCTGCCGCCGGGCATGTACAAGGCCCTGCTGGGCGCCAAGGCGGGTTCGCAGCTTCTCGTCGTGTTCCCGCCGAAGGATGGCTTCCCGGCCGGCTCCGCGCCGAGCGGGGTGGATGCGGACTCGACGGTGGTCATGGTGATCGACGTGCTGGGGATCGCCTAGTCGCTTCCCCCCACCCGCTCGCGCTGTCCCTAGGATTCCTCTTGTGCCCTCTTCCCCCGGTCCAGCAGCATCCGCGACGGCTTCGCGCGTGCCGGTCGAGGAGCGGCTCTTCAGCCTCGTGCTTGCTCTGCTCGCCACCGAGTCTGGCCTGACGAAGAACGAGATCCTGTCGACGGTGCAGGGCTACCGCCAGAGGTTCAGAGCCGGCGGCGACAACACGAATCTGGAGCGGCAGTTCGAGCGCGACAAGGACGACATCCGCGATCTCGGCGTCCCGCTGGAGACGATCGACTCGCCCGGCGATGCCGGCAACAATCAGATGCTGCGCTACCGCATCCCGCGCGGTGCATACGAACTGCCGAAGGATGTCACGTTCACCAGTGGCGAGACCACGCTGCTCAACCTGGCTGCGATGGTCTGGCGCGAGGGCTCCCTCTCGGGGGAGTCCCGCCGTGCCCTGCTCAAGCTGCGCTCGCTCGGCGTGGCCGCCGAAGAGCCGGTGCTCGGCTACGCGCCGCGGGTCCGGCTGCGGGACGCGGCCTTCGAGCCGCTCAGCTCGGCGCTCGAGAAGCACCTCATCGTCCGCTTCCCCTATCTCAAGCCGGGGGAGGAGCGAGCCCGCGAGCGCGAGGTGATCCCGCTCGCCCTGGTGCAGTACCAGGGCCGCTGGCACCTCTCGGCCGAGGAGACGGCGCCGTCCGGCAGCGATGGCGATGGCGCCCGCAAGACCTTCCTGCTCCGGCGCATCGTGGGCCCGGTCGTGCTCGGCAAGGCCGCCCCCGCGCGCCCGGGCGATCACGCCGGCGCCGCTCTCGCCAGTCTCGACGCGGTGTGGGAGCGCGGCGTCGCCGAGGTCCAGGTGGTGACCGACTCGGATGCCGCCACCCGCCTGACGAATCGCCGCGGCACCGAGCGGCTCGCCGCATCCGTCGACGCGGGCGCGCCGGGTCGCGCCGAGGAACGACTGCGACTGCACTTCGTGGACCTGAACATCCTGGCCGACGAGCTCGCCGGCTTCGGACCCGAGGTGCTCGTGATCGGCCCGCCGGAGCTGCGCGGCGCCGTGATCTCGCGCCTGGAGCGGACGGCGCACGACCATGGCTGACCGCCAGCAGCCCCTGCAGGCGCGCGACAAGCTCGCCTTCCTGCTGTCGCTCGTGCCGTGGCTGATGGATCACGACGGAGCGAAGGTCGCCGAAGCGGCGGAGCATTTCGGCATGACACCGGCGCAGATCCGCGAGGCCGTCGAACTGATCGCCGTGAGCGGCGTGCCGGGCGAGACCGACGCCTATCAGCACGGCGACCTGTTCGACATCGACTGGGACGCCTTCGAGGAGCGCGATGAGATCGTGCTGACCAACCTCGTCGCGATCGACGATTCGCCGCGCTTCTCGGCTCGCGAGGCCGCGGCTCTGATCGCCGGCCTGCAGTACCTGTCGGCGCTGCCCGAGAACGCGGATCGCGCCGCGATCGCCTCGCTGATGGGCAAGCTGTCGCGCGGAGCATCCGCGACGCCGAGCCAGGTGGGTGTCGAGGGCGCCGCGACGACCGGGGCCGTCGACACGGGCGCCGGTCGTCGCGCACTCGCGCCGGACCCGCTGGCATCGACCCTCGCGCTCATCCGGGAGTCGGTGGAGCGCGGCGTGCAGCTCGAGCTGGACTACCAGAACTCGCAGGGCCAGCGGGAGCGGCGCCGGGTCGACCCGCTGCGCATCGAATCGATCGACGCCGACTGGTACCTGCGCGGCTGGTGCCATCTGCGGGAGGCGATCCGCACCTTCCGGCTGGACCGCATCTCCAACGCCATCATCACCGAGCAGCCGATCGAGCACCGCGCCTCCGACTCCGATGTGCGGCTGCCCGATGTGCTCTTCGCGCCGTCACCCGACGACCTCGAGGTCACGATCGAGGTCGTCCCGTCGGCGATGCCGCTGCTGAGCGACTTCATCCCGGACGGCGCGACCAGCACCGGGCACGACGGGCGCATCCGGACCACCCTTCGCGTGTCGCACTACCACGGCCTCAAACGGCTGATCGCGAGCATGGCGGGAGTCGCGACGGTCGTCGCCCCGCCGAGCGCCCGCGCCGCGGTCGAAGCCTGGGCGCGGGAGGGCGCTGCGCGATACCGCTGAGACTGCATCCCGCCGGCCTGCGGGGTCAGGCTGTAGGCTCTGCACATCAGTTCGGAATAGTGAGGAACGCATCATGGGCAGACTCTTCGATGGACCCGGCATGTGGATCGTGCTCGTCGTCATCCTGCTCCTGTTCGGGGCGACGCGCCTGCCTGCGCTCGCCCGGAGCATCGGCCAGTCGACCAAGATCTTCCGCAGCGAGATGAAGTCCGACCAGAACGACCCGGCCGCCCCCGCGGCACCGACCGCGGCAGCCGCCCCGATGACCGCCGCCGGGCCTGCGGCTCCTGCAGCAACCGAGGCTCTCGCCGAGCCGGTCGCTCCGACGACGCCTGCGAAGTCTTCCAAAGCGGCGTCGGGCAAGTCGGGCAAAGCCGCGAAGTCGTAGCCCGTGGCCGTCCGCAGTCGGCGGAGGACCAACCCCGAAGGCAAGATGTCGATCGGCCAGCACCTGGTCGAGCTCCGCAGGCGCCTCATGATCGCCGGCATCGGCATCCTCCTCGGCACGATCGGCGGCTGGTTCCTCTCGGAACTGGTGTGGGATGGTTTGCGCGCCCCGATCCTCGTCATCGCCTCCGCGCATCACCAGGCGTCGATCAACTACTCGGGCATCACGAGCGCATGGGACGTGCGGTTCCAGGTCGCGATCATGGTCGGCATCCTGATCTCCAGCCCGGTCTGGCTGTACCAGATCTTCGCGTTCCTGGTCCCCGGTCTGACCGGCCGGGAGCGCAAGTACATCTTCGGCTTCTTCTTCACGGCCGTCCCGCTCTTCCTGGCGGGCGCCGCCGTCGGCTGGTTCGTCCTGCCCCGGCTGGTGAACCTCATGGTGGGCTTCGTCCCCGGCCAGGACACCAGCATCATCGATGCCAAGTACTACCTCGACTTCGTGATCAAGATGATCCTGGCGACCGGGATCGCCTTCGTTCTCCCGGTCTTCCTCGTGCTGCTGAACTTCATCGGCGTGCTCTCGGCGAAGACGATCCTGAAGGGATGGCGCTGGGCCGTGCTGGCGATCACGGTCTTCACGGCGATCGCGACACCCGCTGCCGACCCGCTGTCGATGCTGATGCTCGCCGCGCCGATGGTGGTGCTCTACTTCGCCGCATGGGGCGTCTCCGCTCTGCACGACCGTTCGGCCGCACGGCGCAGCGCCGCGCTGTCCGCCGGGCTCGCGAGCGCGTGACACTGTCCGCGGCCGAGCGCTACGCGGCAGCACGCACCGTCGCGCAGAACAGGCGGGCAGCCCCCCGGCTCGAGGAGTTCCGCCGCACCCAGGAGTTCGAGCTCGACCCCTTCCAGCTCGAGGCCTGCCGTGTTCTCGAGAAGGGGCACAGCGTGCTGGTCGCCGCACCGACCGGAGCCGGCAAGACCATCGTCGCCGAGTTCGCGGTGCATCTCGCGCTCGCCGATCCGCGCGCCAAGGTGTTCTACACGACGCCCATGAAGGCGCTCAGCAACCAGAAGTACAGCGAGCTGGCGGCCGAGCACGGGGCGAAGTCGGTCGGGCTGCTGACCGGCGACAGCAATGTGAACAGCTCTGCGCGCGTGGTCGTCATGACCACCGAGGTGCTGCGCAACATGCTCTACGCCGAATCGCCGCTGCTGAAGGACCTCGCCTACGTCGTCATGGACGAGGTGCACTATCTCGCCGACCGGTTCCGCGGCGCGGTATGGGAGGAGGTCATCATCCACCTCCCGCAGGCCGTGCGGCTGGTCTCGCTGAGCGCGACCGTGTCGAACGCCGAGGAGTTCGGCGACTGGCTGCAGGCGGTGCGCGGCGACACCGACGTGATCGTCTCGGAGGAGCGGCCCGTGCCCCTCGAGCAGCACGTGCTGGTGCGCAGCAAGCTGCTCGACCTGTTCGACAGCTCGGCGGTGGTGAACCTCGGCCCTGCGGCCACCAATCGGGTGAATCCCGAGTTGACGCGGATAGCCGGCACCGGCGGGCGCTCCGCGCTCGGCGGGAGCGGCGGCACATACCGCGGCGCGGGCGGACGGGGCGGACGGGGCGGCTTCGACCGCAGCGAGCGGATGGACCGCCCGGAGCTCGCCAGGATGCTGGAATCCAAGAACCTGCTGCCCGCGATCTTCTTCGTGTTCAGCCGGGTCGGCTGCGATGCCGCGGTCCGGCAGGTGGTGCGCTCGGACCTCCGCCTCACCGAACGGGCGGAGCGGGACGAGATCCGGGCCATCGTCGAGGAGCGCTGCCGCAGCATCCCGGATCACGACCTGGGCGTGCTGGGCTACTGGGAGTGGCTCGAGGGCCTGGAGCGCGGCATCGCGGCGCACCACGCGGGCATGCTGCCGGCTTTCAAGGAAGTCGTCGAGGAGCTGTTCCAGCGCAAGCTGCTCAGGGTGGTGTTCGCCACCGAGACGCTGGCCCTCGGCGTCAACATGCCGGCGCGCACCGTCGTGCTCGAGAAGCTCGAGAAGTTCAACGGCGAGGCGCGCGTGCCGATCACGCCGGGGGAGTACACCCAGCTCACCGGCAGGGCGGGCCGGCGCGGCATCGATGTCGAGGGGCACGCGGTCATCCAGTGGGCGGCGGGGCTCGACCCGGCGGCGGTGGCCTCGCTCGCCTCGCGACGCAGCTACCCGCTGATCTCGAGCTTCCGGCCGACCTACAACATGGCGGTCAATCTGATCGAGCAGTTCGGGCGGGATCGCACCCGAGAGATCCTGGAGAGCTCCTTCGCACAATTCCAGGCGGATCGCGCGGTCGTCGACCTGGCCCGCCGCGTCCGCGAGCAGGAGGCGTCGCTCGCCAAGTACGCCGAGGCGATGCAGTGCCACCTCGGCGACTTCCAGGAGTACTCGGGGCTGCGCCGCGAGCTGACCGACCTGGAGAAGAAGAACGCGCGCGCAGAGGGCCGGGGCGGCACCCCGAGCGGGGAGAGCCGGAGCGAGCGTGACCGCCGCCAGAGGCGGATCGCCGAGCTGCGCCGCCGGATGAAGGCGCACCCATGCCACAGCTGCAGCGACCGTGAGGCGCACGCTCGCTGGGCCGAGCGCTGGTGGCGGCTGAAGCGCGAGACCGATCAGCTCAGTTCGCAGATCCGCGGGCGCACCGGCGCCGTCGCGAAGGTCTTCGACCGTGTCACGGATGTGCTGCTGGAGCTCGGCTACCTCGAGACGCATGACGGCGCGGTCGTGGTCGCCGCACCGGGCCGCTCGCTGCGCCGCATCTACGGGGAGCGCGACCTGCTGGTCGCCGAGTGCCTGAGGCGGGGTCTGTGGGACGAACTCGACGCTCCGGCCCTCGCCGCCCTGGTCAGCACCCTGGTCTTCGAGCCGCGCCGTGAGGAGACGGGGGAGCGCAAGCTGCCGGGCGGCCCGTTCCGCGCCGCGATGGAGGCGACGGGCGAGCTCTGGTCGCAGCTCAGCGACCTGGAGGCCGGGCACCGACTGCCCGAGAGCGACCCGCCGTCGACCGGCCTGGCCCTAGCGACCCAGCTCTGGGCGCGCGGCGGGCAGCTCGATGCGGTGCTCCGGGAAGCCGATCTGGCCGCGGGGGACTTCGTGCGCTGGATGAAGCAGGCCGTCGACCTGCTCGACCAGATCTCGATCGTGGCCGACGGCCCGGTCGGGCGCACCGCGCGCACCGCGATCGACGGGATCCGGCGCGGGATCGTCGAATACAGCTCGGTCGCCTAGGCTCTCCGGTGATGCGCACCCGACCGACCCTGCCCCTGTGGGCGGCCGTGCTGGTCGCGGCCGGCGCGGGGCCGGTGCTCGATGCGGCGTTCCCGGATCGCGACTGGTGGCCGCTCGCCTTCCTCGGGATCGGACTCCAGCTCGTGGCGCTGCAGGGCCGCCGCCTTGGTGCCGGATTCCTGGTGGGCTTCGTCTTCGGCGCCACCTTCTACTTCGCCCACGTCGAGTGGGCGGCCGTGTTCCTCGGCCCGCTCCCGTGGTCGGCGCTCTCGACCCTGATGGCGCTCTGGTGCGGCGCGGGCGGCATGCTCATCACCCTCGGCTACCGCTGGGTGCCGCGCGCATTCACGACGACGTGGAGCCGGCTGCTGTTCGTCCCGGTCGTCGTCGCGGGGCTCTGGATCCTGCGCGAGGCGGTGGCGAGCGTCTGGCCATACGGCGGATTCTCCTGGGGCCGGGTCGCCTTCTCGCAGTCCGGCAGCCCGATCTCGCCGCTGTTCGCCTGGTTCGGCGTCTCGGGTGTCGGCTTCATCATGGTGTTCGTCGTCGCGCTCGCGGTGGCGGCGGCGCAGGAGGGCCGGCGCGCGCTCCGCGGGCGCAGCGCGGCCTGGCACCGCCCCTGGCTCGACGGTGCCAGCGGGGACGGGGGAGACCCGATGCGCGCGGCCGGCGTGACCTCGGGGGCCGCATCCTCCGGAGCCTCGACGCCGGGCTTCTCGATCGCAGGGCAGGGCCTGGGAGGTCTCGCCCGCGCCACGCTCGTGGTGGCCGCCCTCGTGGTGCTCGTGCTGATCCCGGCGTGGCCGACCCCGATCCACGGCTCGCTGCGCGTCGGCGCCGTGCAGGGCGACACCAAGGCCGGCTACTTCGATCCGCCTGCGCACTTCGGCGACAACCTGCTCGGCCAGATCGCGGCGACCCAGCCGCTGTACGACGAGCACGTCGACGTGGTGGTATGGCCGGAGGGCGCCTCCGATGCCGATCCGCTCGAGGATCCGAACGCCGCCGAGCTCTGGAACCAGGTCGCCCAGCGCGCCGACGCGCCGCTGGTCGCCGGCACGATCACCACCCGCACGACGACCGACGCCCACGGCGCCGTGACGACCCGCTACTACAACACCGCGCTGCTCTGGGAGCCGGGGAAGGGCGTCCTCGACTACTACGACAAGAAGCATCCCGTGCCCTTCGGCGAGTATGTGCCTGACCGCTCCTTCTGGCGGATGTTCGCCCCCGACCTCGTCGACCTGATCCAGCGCGAGTACACGCCGGGCACCACCGACGAGGTGATGGATCTGGGCACGGCCAAGAGCAGCGGCATCCGGAATGTGATCGCCGGCGTCGCCATCTGCTTCGACATCGTCGACGACCAGCTGATGACCGACATGGTGAACGAGGGCGCGGATGTCGTGCTCGCACCGACCAACAACGCCGATTTCGGACCAACCGACGAGAGCGTGCAGCAACTCGCCATCGCGCGCATCCGCGCCGAGGAACTGGGCCGCAGCGTCGTCAACATCTCGACGGTGGGCACCAGTGCCGTCATCTACCCCGACGGCTCGGTGCACCACCGGCTGCCGAGCTACACGCCGGACGTGATCGTCGACGATGTGCCGCTGGCAACAGGGAAGACGCCCGCCGTGGTGGGCGGGCGTCAGTTCGAGTGGCTCGTCTGCGGCGTCGGGATCGGCGCACTGCTGGCGGCAGGCACCTTGCGCTCCGGCGCGCGACGCCGTTCGCGCAGCTGAGGGCGCGCTAGGCGCTCTTCGCCGGCGTCTTGCGCCGAGTCGTCTCGCCGCGGCGGGCGCGCAGCAGCTGGAGCCGCTCCTCGAGCAGTTCCTCCAACTCGGCGCGGGTGCGGCGCTCGAGCAGCATGTCCCAGTGGGTGCGCGCCGGCTTGGTCTCGGCGACGACCGACTGCACGAGGCCGCCGTCCTCACCGACCAGACGGCCCTCGAGACCGCTTCGCGGGGACTCCCAGGTCTCGGGGACCTCGGCGTCGGCGGCGAAGGTCACCTCGAAGCTCGCGCCGTCCTCCGTGCGATACACGCTCTTCTTCCGCGGCGAGAACTCGACTCCCTCTTCGCTCTGAAGGCTCTGGGATCCGAGCCGCATGCCGCGCAAACTACGATCTGCCATCGTGTGGCCCCCTTCGTTGCGCTCGCGCCGGGTGCGGCGCTGCTCCGCCTGACCACCGCTTGGTCAGAACACCGGTATAACGACACCGTGGCCGCGAGAATGCCCAGTCGCAGCCCCTTTCAGAGCTTTCACAGGTGATTCGGCACGGATTGCAAGCCGGAGAGCCCTGCGGCGCCCTGAGCGGTTCAGCGCCCCGCGAAGACCTCGACCGCGATATCCGCCCGGTCGGTCATGATGCCGTCGACCCCGGCATCCAGGAGCCGCTTCATGCTCTCCGCATCGTTGATCGTCCAGACGTGGACCTCGACGCCCGCGGCATGGAAGGCGCGCAGCACGCGCGGTGAGACCGTGCTGACCCGGAGCACTCGTTCGGGGATCTGCACCGCGTCGACGCCGCGCAGCACCGCCTTGGTGATCCCGGGCAAACCGACCGCGGCCGCCCAGGTGGCCGCCAGGACGGCGCCGGACGACGCGGAGGTCGCGGCGCCGGGAAGACGGCGGATCGCCGCCTGGCGCCTGGCGTTGCTGAACGAGCCGATCAGGACCCGGTGCTCGGCGCGCGCCGCGAGGATCGCCTCCGCCGCGGGCCCAGCCGCCGCATCGGCCTTGATGTCGATGTTGAAGCGCGCTTCCGGGAAGGCGTCCAGTGCTGCGGCCAAGGTGGTGAAGGTCTGACCATCGCCGAGGCTGATCCGGCCCAGCTCCGCGGCGGTGAGCTGCTCGATGCGCACCTCGCGCCCGGTCATCCGCCGAAGGTCCGGGTCGTGGCTGATGATCGCCACGCCGTCCAGCGAGGCATGCACGTCGGTCTCGAGGTGGCTGACACCGAGCGCCAGAGCCTTGGCGAAGGCGAGCAGGGTGTTCTCGGGCGCCTCGGTCGCGAGCCCGCGGTGGGCGAAGAGACGCGGGGGAGCGGGGGTGAAATAGCCCTCCGCGCCGCTTGACTTCCTGGGAATCCTCAGTTCTCCGTCGGGTTCGGGGGCGCCGCCGCCTGCTTGCCGGCCGGGGCCTTCGCCACGGTCGAGGGATCCGGAGCGAACTCCGCCGCAATGCTCGGGTCACGGGTGGGGAAGAAGCCCGCGCCGATGCCCTTGAGCGCCTCGGTGAACTCGCTCGGGATGATCCAGAGCTTGTTCGCATCGCCTTCGGCCAGCTTCGGCAGGGTCAGCAGGTACTGGTACGCCAGCAGCTTGGGGTCGGCGTCGCCGGCGTGGATCGCGCCGAACACCGTCTCGATGGCCTTCGCCTCGCCCTCGGCCCTGAGCACCTGCGCCCGCGCGTCGCCCTCGGCCTGGAGGATCGCCGACTGCCGCGCGCCCTCCGCCTCGAGGATCTGCGACTGCTTGGTGCCCTCGGCGGTCAGGATGACGGCGCGGCGGTCGCGCTCGGCGCGCATCTGCTTCTCCATCGAGTCCTGGATCGAGACCGGCGGGTCGATCGCCTTGAGCTCGACGCGGCTGACCCTGATGCCCCACTTGCCGGTCGCCTCGTCGAGCACGATGCGCAGCTGGCCGTTGATGTTGTCGCGGCTGGTGAGCGCCTCCTCCAGGTTGAGACCGCCGACCACGTTGCGGAGGGTGGTGGTCGTCAGCTGCTCGACCGCGCCGAGGTAGTTGGCGATCTCGTAGGTGGCGGCACGGGCATCCGTGACCTGGAAGTAGACGACCGTGTCGATGGAGACGACCAGGTTGTCCTCGGTGATCACCGGCTGCGGCGGGAACGACACGACCTGCTCGCGAAGGTCGACGAGCGGTCGGAGCCGGTCGACGAAGGGGACCAAGAGGTTCAACCCCGGCATGAGGGTCTTGTGGTATTTGCCGAGCCGTTCGACGATGCCGGCGTAGGCCTGCGGGATGATCCGGATCGATCGGAACAGCACCGTGATCACGAAGATCACCACGATGACGATCACGATCACGAGGATCACGTTGCCGAAGATCTGGGCGTTCATCAGCTGGGGCTCTTCTCTGTTGGTTCGGGCTGGGCGGGCGAGACCACCGCGGTCGCCCCGTCGATCGAGTCGACCTGCACCGTGTCGCCTTCGACGAGGGCCGCCGTCGCGCGGTCGGCGAGCCGGGCCGTCCAGGTCTCCCCGTTGGACAGCTTGACCTGGCCCGGGCCGTCGTCGAAGGTCTTGACCACCGTGGCGCGGGTGCCGAGCAGGGCGTCGATGTTGCTGCGCGCCGGGTCCGCTCCGCGGTGGGTGAACCGCATCAGCGGGGGCCGCACGAAGAACAGGAGCAGCAGCGAGATCACGGCGGCGACGATCAACTCGACCCACCACGGGGCGCCGAGCAGACCGGCGACGAGCCCGCCGAGGCTGCCGACGGCGAGCATCAGGAACAGGAAGGAAAGGGAGAGCACCTCGATGATCAGGAACACCAGGATCAGGGCCAACCAGAACACCCAGGCCCAGCTCGTGAGTACGTCTCCCGGCATGGTCCGAAACTAGCACCCGGGCGGCTTGGTATGGTCGGTAACCGTGAACACCCTGCTGACTCCCGGATCCCTCGCCGGCATCCGCGCCCTCGTCACCGGCTCGTCGCGCGGCATCGGCGCCGACACCGCTGCCATGCTCGCCGGCGCTGGAGCGCGGGTCGCGATCAACTACCGCAACAAGGAGGCGCGCGCGCTCAAGGTGGTCGCCGCGATCGAGGCCGACGGGGGAGAGGCGGTCGCCCTCGGCTGCGACCTCACCGACCCCGACTCAGTCGCCCGCATGTTCGCGACCATCTCGAAGCAGTGGGGCGGCCTCGACCTGCTCGTGCTGAACGCCTCGGGCGGCATGGAGAGCGGCATGGGCGAGGACTACGCCATGAAGCTCAACCGGGATGCGCAGTTGAACGTGCTGGATGCCGCGCTGCCGCTGATGCCATCCGGATCGCGGGTCGTCTTCGTCACGAGCCACCAGGCGCACTTCGTGGGGAGCGCCGAGACGGTGCCGGAGTATCTCCCCGTCGCACTGAGCAAACGGGCGGGCGAGGACGCCCTTCGCTCGCGCATCGGCGAGCTGGACGCGAAGGGCATCGGCTTCGTCGTCGTCTCGGGCGACATGATCGAAGGCACGATCACCGCGACGCTGCTCGAGCGGGCGAACCCCGGCGCCATCAAGTCCCGCAGGGAGGAAGCGGGAAGGCTCTACACGGTCAACGAGTTCGCGGCAGAGGTCGCGCAGGCTGCCGTGGACCCCATCCCCGACGACCACACGCGCTACGTGGGCGATGTGTCGGGCTTCGCGACGGCGAAGTAACGACCCGGATGACCGCGGGCCCGGATGGCACCTTCCGCGCCACCTCGCGGGTGCTGCTGATCGACCCATCGGGCGCGGTGCTGATGTTCCTGCAGTACGGCAAGGACCGCACTGTCCCGCCGCGCTGGATCACCCCGGGCGGAGGGGTCGACCCGGGGGAGAGCCATGACCAGGCCGCGGTCCGCGAGCTGCACGAGGAGACCGGGCTGGTGCTCGACACGGTGCCCGCCCCCTTCCTGGAGGAGGACTTCGCGCCCGACCAGCGCTGGCATCCTTATCAGCGCGGGCACTGGGCCTGGTACGAGATCCGCACAGAGCGCTTCGACCCGGTGCGAGACGGCTGGACCGCCGAAGAACTGCAGGACGTGGTCGAGTGGCGCTGGATGACCGCCGACGAGCTGGGCGCCGAGGTGAACGAGGTCGAGCCCGAGACGCTGCCCGCCATGCTCCGCGAACGAATGGAGACCGCACGCTGACCGGGCCGCCGAGGCTAGGCTCGACGCCATGACGATCGCGATTCTCTGGACGGTTTTCGGTGTCATCACAGTCCTCGGCGGCATCGGGCTCATCGCCTCGGTCATCGCCCTCGCGCGCTCGGGTTACGACCAGCACTGAGCCCCGGCGGTCGTCTCCGACCCCCTCTCGGCTCCGGCTTGTTGCCTCCGATAAGCGCCATTATGTCAG
>WOYR01000096.1:0-4362 GCA_011620705.1 Microbacteriaceae bacterium
ATGAGCATGAGCCTCGTCACCGCCGAGGATCCGCAACTGCGCCGCTGGGTGCACGAGGAGCACCACCGCTACTTCAACGGCTTCTCGGACGCCAAGACGGCCGCAGAGGGCTTCGACGCCTCGCTCAGCACCGAGGTCGGCAAGGCGGCGCCCCGGGTGACCGTCCCGGTGCTGATGATCGCGGGCGAGAACGACCGGATCGCGCCGCTCGCAGGCCAGCGCGCGACCGTGCAGCTGTTCCCGGATGCCCGGCTCGTCGTGCTGCCTGCCGTCGGGCACCTCGCCCACTACGAGGCGGCCGCAGGCGCCGCGGCGGCGATCCGCGACTTCCTGGATTCGCTCTGAGCGGGCGGGGCGGCCGGTGAGGATCGTCGTCGACTGCCGCTACGCGCGCATCGACCAGTACGACGGCATCAGCCGGTACACGGCGGGAGTGGTCGAGGCTCTGGCGAAGAAGCTCGACCCGCAGCGCGATCAGCTCACCATGCTGATCAGCGACGAGCGCCAGCTGAAGCTGCTGCCCCAGCTGCCCTGGGCCCTCGTCAGCGGGCCGACCAGCGCGCGCGAGCCGCTCGTGGCCCTCCAGGTCAACAAGCTCGAGCCCGATGTGGTGTTCAGCCCGATGCAGACCATGGGCACCTTCGGACGCCGCTACCCACTGGTCAAGACGCTGCACGACCTGATCTATTACCGCAATCGCACGCCGCCGCGCGACCTCAACCCGGCGATCCGCCTGCTCTGGCGGCTGTTCCACCTGGCGTGGTGGCCGCAGCGGCTGCTGCTGAACCGCGCGGATGCCGTCGCCACCGTCTCGGCGACGACCAAGCGCCTCATGCAGGAGCACCGCCTCACGAAGCGCCCGATCGTGATCGTCGGCAACGCCCCCGAGCCGGTCCCGGCCGGCGCGACCGCCGCGCGCACGATGCCGACCGACCACGAGCTGGTCTACATGGGCTCGTTCATGCCGTACAAGAACGTCGAGACCCTGGCCAGGGCGCTGCATGAACTGCCGGGATACCGGCTGCACCTGCTCAGCCGGATCACAGCCGCCGACCGCGACCGGCTGCTGCGACTGGCACCGGTCGACACCCTCGTGATCCACGACGGCACCAGCGAGCCGGATTACTTCGCGCTGCTCGAGTCGTCGACAGCGCTGGTCACGACCTCGCTCGACGAGGGCTTCGGGCTCCCGCTGGTCGAGGCGATGTCGATGGGCACTCCGATCGTCGTGAGCGACATCCCGATCTTCCGCGAGATCGGGGGAGAGGCGGCGCTGTACGCGCCCGCAACCGACCCGGGGGCCGTCGCATCCGCGATCCGCCGCCTGGAGGACCCGGCCGAGTGGGCGGCGCGCTCAGCGGCCTCACGCGTGCAGGCAGCCCGGTTCAGCTGGGACCGCTCCGCCGAAGCCCTGCTGGCGACCCTCCAGGGCCTCGCCGCTGCCGGTTCGGGAGGATGACGCGCCGGTTGGGAGGTGGAGAGCGATGCCGGGCACGGCGAGCCGTCCTCCTCTCAGGGGGAGTCGGTCGCCGTCAGCCGATCGGCAGCACCTCGGCGCCGCTGAGGCGCGCCAGCTCGGCGGGCTCGATCGCGAAGACTGCCGTCGCGCTGCCCGCCGCCGCCCACACGATCGGCAGGTCGAGGAGGGTCTCATCGAACACGGTGCGCATCGGGGTCAGAAGGCCGAGCGGAGGCACCCCGCCGATGCTGTAGCCGGATGCCTCCTTCACCGCGTTCGCGTCGGCTTTGCCGATCGCCGCCCCGAGGCGCCGGCCGAGCGCCGCGGTGTTCACGCGGTTCGGACCGGATGCCAGGACGAGCAGTGGGGACCCGTCCGCCTCGAACACGAGGCTCTTCACGATCGCGGCGACCTCGCATCCGATCGCCGCGGCGGCTTCGACGGCGGTGTGCGTGGACTCGCCGAACTCGCGCACCTCCGGCCGCAGCCCGAGCGGCTCCACCGCGGCCAGGAAACGGGCGACTCCGGCAGCGCTCACGTGGCGCCGTCTTCCATCGCCTCCACGCGGTTCTGCTCGTCGAGATCGCCGCGGTCCTCGCCGATCGACTCCACCTCGATCGGGTCGTCGAAGGCGATCAGCCGCAGTGCGCCGTCCGCGAGGCGGAAGCTGTGCACCGAGCCGTTGGTGATTGTTCCATGTGCGGCCTCTGGATCCACCTCGTCGAGCACGGCGCGGATCGCCCCGCCGTGGCTGACGATCAGCAGGGACTCGCCCGGGCGATCGCTCGCGAGTTCCACCAGCGCGGGGATGACACGCGCACCCACCTGCTCGCGCGACTCCCGTCCAGACACCGCCGCGCCGTGCGGGAATCGCTTCTCGACCTGCATCCAGTCGAGGCCCTCGGCCTCGCCGTAGTTGCGCTCGACGAGGGCGTCGACCAGCGTGGGCCCGGGGAGTCCCACCTCGGCGGCGATGATCTCGGCCGTTTCGCGGGCGCGCGCGAGCGGGCTGGCATAGATGCCGTCCCAGCGACGGCGGGTCAGCAGCATCCCGGTGGCCCGCGCCTGCTCGCGGCCGGTCGCGTTCAACGGGATGTCGGTGAGTCCCTGGATGCGGCGCTGCCGATTCCAGTCGGTCTCACCGTGGCGCACGAGGTACAGATCCGTCATGCGCGACCGTTCATGTGCCGTGAGCCTCCTCGCGGGACGCTCAGGACAGGCGCTCGCCCAGGGCGACCAGCACCTCGGAGGTTCCCGCGTCGATCTTAAGGCTCGCACGCGCATCGCCCTTGGTGGCGCCCCGGTTCACGATGACGACCGGCATCCTGCGCCTGCTCGCCTGATCGAGCAGGCGGATGCCCGAGTTGACGGCGAGCGAGGAGCCCGCGACCACCATCGCATCGGCGCCGTGCACCAGCGCGCGCGCCTCGTCGAACTTCTCCACAGGCACGAACTCGCCGAAGAAGACCACCTCGGGCTTGAGGATGCCGCCGCACACCGTGCAACTCGGCGCCACCATCCGCTGGGAGTCGTCGACCGTCACATCGCCGTCGGGGTTGAGCTGCACCCCATCGGGAGCATCGAGCCAAGGGTTCTCGCGCGCCATGCGCTCGGCGATGTCGGCGCGCGCGAAGGTCTGCCCGCAGTGCAGGCAGCGCACCCGATCCATCGAGCCGTGGATGTCGACCACGCGGCGCGAGCCCGCCCGCAGATGCAGGCCGTCCACGTTCTGGGTGACGATGCCGTTCACGACCCCGCGGAGTTCGAGATCGGCGAGGGCGAGATGCCCGGCGTTGGGCTGCGCGCTCGAGAAGTGCCGCCAGCCGAGGTGGCTCCCCGCCCAGTAGCGACGACGGCCGTCCTCGTCTGCGAGGAAGTGCTCGAAGGTCATGGGGGTGCGCACCGGCGCGCCCTCGCCACGGTAGTCCGGGATGCCGGAGTCGGTGCTCACGCCGGCCCCGGTGAGCACGACGATCCGGCGGCCGTGCAGCAGTTCGACGGCCTCCTGCACGAGCGGCTCGAGGCGCTCGTCGAGGCGACGGCCCGCCGATGTCGCGGTCATGGCGCCTCCTCCCGCTGCCGCCAGGGTAAACAACCGAGTTTTCCGGTATGTTTCCGACGGCTGGCAGCAGGGAGGGCACCGTGCACCTCATCACGATCGCCGACGCCGCCGATCCGCGGCTGCGCGACTACACCGGCCTGACCGACGTGGTGCTGCGGCGCCTTTCGGAGCCCGCCCAGGGTCTCTACATCGCCGAGTCGAGCAAGGTGATCCAGCGCGCACTGGCCGCTGGGCATCGCCCGCGCTCTGTGCTGCTGCAGCAGAAGTGGCTCGGCGAGCTGACGCCGCTGCTCGAGCCATTGGACATCCCCGTCTACCTGGCCGAACCCGAAGTGCTGGAGCGGATCACCGGGTTCGTCATGCACCGCGGTGCGCTCGCCTCCATGCAGCGGCCGGCGCTGCCCGATCCCGCCGAACTGCTGCGCGGCGCCCGCCGGGTGGTGGTGCTGGAGGACATCGTCGACCACACCAACGTCGGGGCGATCTTCCGAGCCGCGGCCGGACTGGGGGCGGATGCCGTGCTCGTCACCCCGCGCTGCGCCGACCCGTTCTACCGCCGCTCGGTCCGGGTCAGCATGGGCGCCGTGCTGCAGCTGCCGTGGACCCGCCTCGCCGACTGGCCGGATGGCGCATCCCAGTTGCACGACGCCGGGTTCACGATCGCGGCACTCGCCCTCGACGAGGGTGCCGTGGCGCTCGACGCCTTCGCCGCGGATCCGCCCGAGCGCATCGCGCTGCTCCTCGGCACCGAGGGCGACGGCCTGTCACGCGGCGCGCTCGAGGGCTCCGATGTCGTGGTGACCATCCCGATGTCGCGCGGCGTGGACTCGCTGAACGTCGC
>WOYR01000096.1:4462-15656 GCA_011620705.1 Microbacteriaceae bacterium
CCGATGTCGTGGTGACCATCCCGATGTCGCGCGGCGTGGACTCGCTGAACGTCGCGGCCGCCTCCGCCGTCGCACTCTGGGCGCTCAGGATCTAGCGCCTAGCATCGCAAGTATGCCGCCCAGCCGACGACAGCTCCACCGCCGTCGCCGGATCGTCGTGCTCGGCTCGCTCGCCCTGGTGCTGGCCGTCGCGTTCTACCTGCCGATGACCCTGCTGGCTCCGCTGAAAGCGGCGGATGCGGTGCTCGAGAACCCCGTGGTGCCGCCGGCCGCCGCGGCACGACTGGCCATGCCCGGCTACGGCGGCACCGCCGTGGGCGCGATCGGCTTCGAGGGCCTGCTGGCGCAATCCGGCTCGACGGCTCCGCTGCCGATGGCGAGCATCACCAAGGTCGTCACAACCCTCGTCGTGCTGCAGGCGAAACCGCTCGCAGTGGGCGCCGAGGGTCCGCGCGTGACGATGACCGCGGCGGATGTCGCGCTCTACCACCACTACCTCGCGCTCGGCGGCAGCGTCGCGACGGTGAGATCCGGGC
Organism: Microbacteriaceae bacterium; assembly: GCA_011620705.1. GTDB lineage: Bacteria > Actinomycetota > Actinomycetes > Actinomycetales > Microbacteriaceae > Lysinimonas. Next base: position 4,999 of record WOYR01000096.1, read on the forward strand.
TCGTCTTCACCGAGCACGAACTGCTGGAGCTTTCGCTCATCCATTCGGCCAACAACTACGCCGCGAGCCTGGCGGTCTGGGCCTTCGGCTCGATGGACGCCTACGTCGTGGCGGCCAGGGCGTGGGTGGCGAGCCAGAAGCTCGATTCGATGACGATCACCGATCCGACCGGCATCGACCCGGCGGATGCGGCGAGCACAGCCGATCTGGTCCGGCTCGGCGAACTCGCCCTCGCCGATCCGGTCATCGCGCCGATCGTCAGCACCGCGTCGATCACCATCCACGATGTGGGAGCCCTGAGCAACACGAACGCCCTGCTCGGCTCCCAGGGGGTCGACGGCATCAAGACCGGCACCCTCGACGGGGCCGGCGCCAATCTGCTGTTCTCCGCCGAGCACAGGGTGGGCTCGACCACCGTGACCATCGTGGGCGTCGTCCTCGGCGGGAGCACGCACGCGGTCATCGACGCGGACATCACGACGCTGCTGACCGGCGTCTTCTCCGGGTTCCACGAGGTGGAGCTCGCCAAGAAGGGCGAGGCCTTCGCGAGCTACACCACCCAGTGGGGGCGCACGGTCACCGCGGTCGCGCAGAGGAGCGCGAGCATCATCACCTGGAGCAGCACCGCCGTGACCGCCGCGATCACGGCCTCGCCGGTCACGACAGGCACGAAAGGGCAGCACATCGGCTCCGCGTCATTCACAGCCGCAGGACGCACGGTCACGGTTCCGCTCGGGCTCGCGGCGACGATCGATGATCCGGGGCCGGGATGGCGGCTGTCCCATCCGGGGCTGATCGTCGGGTCGCCCTAGTCGGCAGCCGGGTCAGAGCGCCTCGCGCACCCCGCCCGCCGTCGGACGCTTCGCCGAGATGCCATCGCCCGAGCTCTGCTTGCGCAGCCGCCGCAGGATCCACGGGCCGAAGTACTCCCGCGCCCAGACGACGTCGTCGCGGCGGGCCCGGCGCCACGAGATCTTCGGCAGCGGCTCCGGCTGGTACGGATCGAGATCGTTCGGAACGTTGAGGGCGGCGAGCACCAGCCGCGCGACGGTCTGGTGGCCGATCGGGGAGAAGTGCAGGCGGTCCGGCGCCCACATCCGCGGATCGGCCAACTCGCGCAGCGCCCACATGTCGGCCATGACCGCATCGTGCTTCTGGGCGATGGCGCGCAGGTTCTCGTTGTAGATCGCGACCTTTCCCCGGATGCGGCCGAGCACGGGTGTTGCACCGATGTCGGGGCCGGCGAACATCACGACAGTCGCGCCCGCCGAGCTCAGCCGGGCCAGGCCGGTCTCGAAGCGGGCGGCCACGTCATCCGGATCGGTGCCGGGGCGGATGATGTCGTTGCCGCCAGCCGAGATGGCGATCAGGTCGGGCTTCAACTCGAGGGCGGGCTCGACCTGCTCGGCCATGATCTGGTCGAGCAGGCGCCCCCGGACGGCCAGGTTGGCGTAGGCGAAGTCCTCGGTCTGATCGCTGAGCACCTCGGCGACACGGTCGGCCCAGCCGCGGTAACCGCCGGGGGAGCGCGGCTCGGGGTCGCCGATGCCCTCGGTGAAGGAATCGCCGATGGCGACGTACCGCGACCACGGGTGCTGAGGCTCCATGATCCCAGTGTGCCGCAGTCCCGCGCCTCCGCGTCGGACGTTCCCGACCGCCGTCGTGGGTCGGTGACAGGATGAGCCGGTGAGGTCGGCGCGGTGAGCAAGCAGGACGGCAGCGGCCGCCTGATCACCGCCGAGCCCTCCACCGACACCACGGCGACCATGCTGCACGTCGACATGGATGCGTTCTACGCCTCCGTCGAGCTGCTCGAGCGGCCGGAGCTGGCCGGCGAGCCGGTCATCGTCGGACACCGCTCCGCCCGCTCCGTCGTCACCGCGGCCAGCTACGAGGCGCGCAAGTACGGGGTCAACTCGGCGATGCCGATGGCGCTCGCGCTGCGCCGCTGCCCGCAGGCGATCGTGCTGGAACCGCACTTCGAGCGCTACAGCCACTACTCCCAGCGCGTGATGCGCCTGCTGGGCGAGGTCACGCCGATGGTGGAGCCGCTCAGCATCGACGAGGCATTCCTGGATGTCAGCGGCGCGCTCCGGCTGCTCGGCACCCCCTGGCAGATCGGCACGCGGCTGCGGGCGCGGGTGTTCGAGCAGACCGGGCTGCGCTGCTCGGTGGGCGCGGCATCCACCAAGTACGTGGCGAAGCTCGCCTCGGGGCGCGCCAAGCCGGATGGCCTGCTCGTGATCCCCGCGGCCGGCACGGTCGCGTTCCTGCACCCGCAGCCGGTCACCGCGCTGTGGGGCGTCGGCGGCAGGTCGGAGGAGCAGCTGGGCCGGCTGGGCCTTCGGACGGTGGGCGACGTGGCCGAGGTGCCGCTCGAGGCGCTGGCCCGCGCGATCGGCCCCGCCAACGCCGCCCGGCTGCACGAACTGGCGTGGGGCCGCGATCCGCGCACGATCGAGCTGAGCCGCGAGGAGAAGAGCGTCGGCCACGAGACCACCTTCGAGAGGGATGTCGCAGACCCGGTCGCGCTGCACCGCGAACTGCTGCGGCTCAGCGACGCGGTGGGGGCGCGGCTGCGTCGCGCAGGAGTCCAGGCGCGGACGGTGTCGCTCAAGCTGCGCTTCGAGGACTTCACCACGATCACCCGCTCGCGCACCCTCGGCGAGCCCACCGACCTCGGCAGGCGGATCTATGAGGAGGCGCGGTCGCTGTATGACGCGTCCTCGCAAGGCGGCAGGCCGGTGCGCCTGATCGGCGTGCGCGGCGAGGGCCTCGTCGGCGCGGTCGCCGACCTCGGCCTCTGGGACGACGATGAGCAGTGGCGGGAGGTCGAGGGCACGGTCGACGCCATCGGCTCCCGCTTCGGGCCCGGCGCCGTGCGGCCCGCGGCGCTGCTCGGCGGAACCACTCGGCGACGGATCAGCGGCGGCGACGATGGAGGTCGGCAGCGTGTCGTACCGTTGAACGAGTGAGTGACACGTCGAGCGGCGGAGCGCCTTTCCGCGCCACGACTGCTGCCGAGCACCTCTCGCCGGCCTTTCCGGAGCGGGCCCCGCGCGGCACCGCCGACAAGCTCCGCGCCTGGCAGCAGGAAGCGCTCGACCGCTACTTCGAGGGAGAGCATCGCGACTTCCTGGTGAGCGCGACGCCCGGGTCGGGCAAGACCGCCTTCGCGCTCCGGCTCGCGAGCGAACTGCTCAAACGCCGCGTCGTCGATCGCGTCACCGTGGTGGCGCCCACAGAGCACCTGAAGACCCAGTGGGCGGATGCGGCCCACAAGGCGGGCATCCGGCTCGATCCGCGGTTCAGCAACAGGCACGGCCGCGAGTCGCGCCAGTACCACGGGGTCGTCGTCACCTACGCGCAGGTGGCCGTTCGCGCCGGCCTGCACCGCGAGCTGACGGAATCGAAGCGCACGCTCGTCATCCTGGATGAAGTGCACCACGGGGGTGACGCCCTCAGTTGGGGCGATGCGATCCGCGAGGCCTTCGAGGGTGCGACGCGGCGGCTCTCGCTGACCGGAACGCCGTTCAGGAGCGACACCGCGCCGATCCCCTTCGTGCAGTACCTGCGCAACGAGAAGGGCGTCCGGCTCTCCCAGACCGACTACGCCTACGGCTACGGGCGCGCGCTGCGCGACGGCGTGGTGCGGCCGGTGATCTTCCTCAGCTACGCCGGCTCGATGCGCTGGCGCACCCGCCAGGGCGACGAGTTCGAGGCGGCCCTCGGCCAGCCGGACACCGCCGACGTGACCGCCCAGGCGTGGCGCGCCGCCCTCGATCCCGGCGGGGACTGGATGGCGGCGGTGCTCGCCGCCGCCGACCGGCGGTTGAGCGAGGTGCGGCAGTCGGTCCCGGATGCCGGTGGCTTGGTGATCGCGAGCGACCAGGCGTCTGCGCGCGCTTACGCCGCGATCCTCACCGGGATCACCGGGCACGAGCCGGTCGTCGTGCTGAGCGACGAATCGGAGGCCAGCGCGCGCATTCAGCGATTCGCCGACGGCGCGCAGCGCTGGATGGTCGCCGTGCGCATGGTGTCCGAAGGCGTCGACATCCCACGGCTCTCCGTGGGGGTGTACGCGACCAGTGCGGCGACGCCGCTGTTCTTCGCCCAGGCGATCGGGCGCTTCGTGCGGGCGCGCCGGCGCGGCGAACTCGCTTCGATCTTCGTGCCCAGCGTGCCGATCCTGCTGGCGCTGGCCTCCGAGCTGGAGCGCGAGCGCGACCACGCGCTGGACCGGGAGACGGCGGACGAGCTGCTGCTCGACGACGAGGCCCTGGAGCGCGCAGAGGCGGCGGAGTCGGCATCGGCGCAGATCCTCGACGAGTACGAGTGGACAGCGCTCGGCTCCGTGGCCGCCTTCGAGAAGGTGCTCTACGACGGCGAGGAGTTCGGCGCCCTCGCCGAGCCGGGTTCCGACGAGGAGTGGGATTTCATCGGGCTGCCGGGCATCCTGGAGCCGGATCAGGTGAGCGAGCTGCTGAAAGCGCGCCAACGGAGGCAGGCCCGGCATGCCCTCGAGCGGCGCAGGACCGCCGCCGGGAGCGGCGGGCTCTCGGCCGAGGATGCTGCCGCCGCCGAGCCGAAGCCGCTGCACCGCACCCTGGCCGAGCAGCGGAAGCTGCTGAACAGCCTGGTCTCGATCCGGGCGCGGGCCTCCGGCCGCAGCCACGCCCTGGTGCACGCCGAGGTTCGGCGGGCATGCGGCGGCCCGGAGGTCGCCAAGGCGACCGTGGCCCAATTGCAGTCGAGAATCGACTGGCTGCGCGGCCGATCGGCAGGCTGACGGCCGGCCGGAGCCGCTACCGTTGGAGCATGGCCACCGGCACCGCAGCCCCCGCATCGCTGTCCGAACTGCAGGCGTCCTACGACGCCCTGAAGGCGCGCGGCCTGAAGCTGGACCTCAGCCGCGGCAAGCCGTCTCCGGCACAGCTGGACCTCTCCAACGCTCTGCTCGACCTCCCGCTCTCGGCCGATCACACCGCGTCCGACGGCACCGACGTGCGCAACTACGGCGGCGGCGACGGCCTGCCGGAGCTGCGGGCGATTTTCGGCGAGCTGCTCCGCGTCCCGGTCGAGCAGCTGCTGGCGCTCGGCAACGCCAGCCTCACCGTGATGCACGACGTCATCGTGCACGCCCTGCTGCACGGGGTGCCCGGCACCACGATTCCGTGGCGCAACCAGCAGATCGCCTTCCTCTGCCCATCGCCGGGCTACGACCGGCACTTCGCGATCACCGAGCACCTGGGCATCCGGATGATCCCGCTCCCGTACCTGGAGGGCGGCCGGCTCGATCTCGCGGCGATCGCCGAGCAGCTGGAGGACCCCGCGGTGCGGGGGATGTGGCTGGTGCCGCTCTATGCGAACCCCGGCGGGCAGATCGTCACGCCCGAGGAGGCGCAGGCGCTGGTCTCGCTCCCCGCTGCGGCGCCCGACTTCCGGATCTTCTGGGACAACGCCTACGCCGTGCACCACCTCACCGCCGACGAGAAGCCCGCGATCGATGTGCTCGGCCTCGCGTCCGCTGCCGGGAACCCCGACCGTCCGCTGGTGTTCGCGTCGACCTCCAAGATCACCCACGCGGGCGCCGGGGTGTCGTTCTTCGGCGCCTCTCCGGCGAACATCGCCTGGTACCGCCTGCACGCCGGCGTGCAGACGATCGGCCCGGACAAGGTGAACCAGCTTCGGCATGCGCGCTTTCTGGAATCGGCCGAGGGTGTGCGCGCGCACATGCGCAAGCACCGCGAACTGCTCGTCCCCAAGTTCGCGGCGGTCGAGCGCATCCTGGGCCAACGGCTCACCGGGCATGCCGGCTGGACGACCCCGCTCGGCGGCTACTTCGTGGCCTTGACCGCGCCGCGCGGAACGGCGACCCGCGCCGTGGATCTCGCCAAGGCCGCCGGCATCCTGGTGACACCGGCCGGCGCCGCGTTCCCCTACGGCGAGGACCCGGACGACGCGGTCATCCGCCTCGCCCCGAGCTTCCCCTCGCTCGACGAGCTCGAGGCCGCGATCGACGGGCTCTGCAGCTGCGTGCTGCTGGCCGAGGCCGAGCTGGCGGCGCAGGCGCAGGCATAGGCGCAGGCGCAGGCAGCGCGCTACTGAAAATCGCGGGAACGGTGCGGCACCGTGACGCGAAGGGGCTCGAAGCGGTCGGCGAGAAGATTCGTCACCCCTTCGTCCGAACGCTCCAGGATGCCGCGCACGATCAGCGCGGGGGACTCGCGGACCACGCGGCGGTAGCGGCCCCACACCCCCATCGAGCAGATCACGTTCACCAGGCCGTGCTCGTCCTCGAGGTTGAGGAAGGTGATCCCGGATGCCGTCGCCGGCCGCTGGCGGTGGGTGACGAGCCCGGCGACCTCGATGCGCCTGCCCGTCTCCGCGGTGCGCATGTCCTTCGATGACAGCGCGCCGCGCTCCGACAGCCCGGCGCGGAAGTGCGCGAGCGGATGGTCGTCGGTCGAGATGCCCGTCGCCCAGAGATCCGAGGCGAGGGTCTCGAAGGCGCTCGGGTCGGCGAACAACGGCGGCTGCACGGCGACGATCGAGTCGGCGAGGAACTCCTCGCGGTCCTGGGCCGCCGAGCCGGCCCGCCAGAGCGCCTCGCGCCTGCTGAGCCCGAAGCAGTCGAAGGCGCCCGCTGTGGCGAGCGACTCGAGCTGGGCGGTGCTGAGACCGGTGCGGCGCACCAGATCCTCCATCGAGCGGTATGGGCCGCGCCTGCGCTCGGCCACGATCCGCTCGGCCGCCTTCGTGCCGATCCGGTTCACCTCGGCCAGGCCGAGCCGCACCGCCCAGTTGCCGTCGCGGCGGTGGTCGGCCGAAGCATCCGGCTCCGAGCTGTCGAAGACGCCGACCGGGGGCTGGATGCGCTCGGTGCAGGACGCCGGGCCGGTCGGGCCGGCAGCTCCGCCAGGGGCGAGAGGCTCGATCCCCGCCTCGACCCCCGACAGCTGCAGATCGGGCCGTCGCACCTCGACGCCGTGGCGGCGGGCATCCCCGGTCAGGGTCGCGGGGGAGTAGAAGCCCATCGGCTGCGCCCGCAGCAGCCCGGCCAGGAACACGCCCGGGTAGTGCAGCTTCAGCCATGAACTCGCGTAGACCAGCAGCGAGAAGCTCAGGCTGTGGCTCTCGGCGAAGCCGAAGTTGGCGAAGGCCTGGATGCGGCCGTAGATCTCATCGGCGACATCGCCCACCAGCCCGTTCGACGCCATCCCCTCGTAGAGCTTGATGCGCAGCGACTCGATCTTCTCCAGTCCGCGCTTGCTGCCCATCGCGCGCCTGAGCAGATCGGCATCCTCGCCCGAGCACTCGCCGACGGCCATCGCCATCTGCATCAATTGCTCCTGGAACACCGGGATGCCGAGCGTGCGCTCGAGCGCCGGGATCAGCTTCGGGTGCAGGTACGTCACCTCCTCGAGCCCCAGCTTGCGGCGCACGAAGGGATGCACCGCCCCGCCCTGGATCGGGCCGGGCCGCACCAGCGCGATCTGCACCGCCAGGTCGTAGAACCGCCGCGGCTGCAGACGGGGGAGCAGCCCCATCTGCGCGCGGCTCTCCACCTGGAACACCCCGATCGAGTCGGCGCGGCAGAGCATGTCGTAGACCGCCTTCTCCTCCTTCGGGATCGTCGACAGCTCCCACTCCTCGCCGGTCGACTCCCGGATCAGGTCGAAGCAGTACTGCAGCGCCGCCAGCATGCCGAGGCCGAGCAGGTCGAACTTGACCAGTCCCATCCAGGCCGCGTCGTCCTTGTCCCACTGGATGACGGTGCGATCGTCCATGCGGGCGTGCTCGATCGGCACCACCTCGCCGACCGGGCGGTCGGTGAGCACCATCCCGCCCGAGTGGATGCCCAGGTGCCGCGGCGCCTTCAGCAGCTTCATCGCCAGGCCGACCACTGCATCCGGGATGTCGTGATCGTCACCGCTGGTCAGCTGCGCGCCCCACCTCTCGACCTGCTTGCTCCAGGCGTCCTGCTGGCCCGGACTGTGCCCGAGGGCCTTCGCCATGTCGCGCACGGCGTTCTTCGGCCGGTACTGGATGACGTTGGCCACCTGCGCCGCGTTGCGCCTGCCGTACTTCTCGAACACCCACTGGATCACCTCCTCGCGCCGGTCGGAGTCGAAGTCGACGTCGATGTCGGGCTCCTCCTCGCGCAGGCTGGAGAGGAAGCGCTCGAAGGGCAGCCGGTAGAAGATCGAGTCGACGGCGGTGATGTCGAGCAGGTAGCAGACCGCCGAGTTGGCGGCAGAGCCGCGTCCCTGGCAGAGGATGCCGCGGCTGCGCGCGAACTGCACGATGTCGTACACGATCAGGAAATAGCCGGGGAAGTCCTTCTGCTCGATGACCGCCAGTTCGGATTCGATGCGCTTCCTGTCCGCGGGCGCGAGGCCGGGGTATTTGCGGGGAACGGCATCCCAGACCAGCTTCCGCAGGTAGGACATCGGGGTGTGGCCGTCGGGCACCTCCTGCTTCGGCAGCGCCGGCTTGGCGCGGCGCAGCGGGAAGGCGAGCTCGTCGGCCAGCTGCACGGTGCGCTCGACCGCTCCCGGATACCGTGCGAAGCGGGCGAGCATCTCGCGCCCCGAACGCAGATGCGCCGTTCCAGCCCCGGGCAGCCAGCCGTCGAGTTCGTCCAGGCTGCGCTGCGCCCGGACCGCGGCGACCGCCGCCGCCAGTTGCCGGTCGCCCGGTGCGGCGTAGTGCACGTTGCCCGTGGCGATCACCGGGAGCGAGCGCTCGGCGGCCAGCGCGGCCAGCGCATCGTTGCGATCCGAGGCGAGGGGCTCGCCGTTGTCGATGAGCTCGACGTAGACGTTGTCGTGGCCGAACAGGCGCACCAGGCGGTCGAGCTCCATGCCGGGGTCGCCACCGTCGAGGCCCCGCCTGACCGCACCTTTCCGGCACCCCGTCAGCACCACCCAGTGCCCGCCGGCCAGCTCGCCGAGCTCCTCCAGGTCGTACACCGGCCTGCCCTTCTCGCCGCCGCGCAGCTGGGCCTCGGTGATCGCTTTCGCGAGCCGGTGGTAGCCCTCCTCCTGCCGGGCGAGCACGAGCAGGTGGCTGCCCTCGGGATCCGGCTCGCCGTTCTGCGGCGCGCTCAGCCCGAGCGACAGCTCCGCCCCGAACACCGTCTTCACCGAGGCCGTCTCTGCCGCCTCCGCGAAGCGCACGATCCCGTAGAAGCCGTCGTGGTCGGTGATCGCGAGGGCGTGCAGACCGAGCCGTTCCGCCTCCTCGAGCAGCTCCTCGGGGGAGGAGGCGCCGTCGAGGAAGCTGTAGCTCGAGTGCGCGTGCAGTTCGGCGTACGGGAGGGCATCCGGATCCCGGATGAGACCCTCGGGCGCCACGTACGGCCCGCGCTTCAGCGACCAGGCCGGGCTGTCCCCGCCGTCGGCGCCGGCCGGCATCTGCCGGGGCCGGCGCCGATCGCTGAGCGCAGCCTCGAACTCCGACCAGGGGATCGGGGGGTTGTTCCAGCCCATCAGCGCGCGCTCCTCAACCAGCGGTGGCGGCTAGTCATAGCGGCCCTCCGCCCACCAGCCGGCCTCATCGAGCACCAGCAGCCAGGCAGCACCCTCGGCGTCGACGACCTGGAGGCGGTTCGTGCTGCGGGCTGTCGCGGCATCCCACCAGCGCTCCTCGAGCGGCCAGGGACCCGCCCAAGCGGTGAGCTCGCGGCGCGCGCCGGTACCCGAGACCATGGCGGCGGGCGGGGCGCTGAGCCGGCCGCGCTCATCGACGGCGACGGGGCGCCCCAGGGCATCCTGCACCGCGAGCTGCCGCGGCAGCTCGTAGACGGTCGCCGGAGCGGGCGGCGGCAGCGCTCCCGGCCACGGCTTGCGGGGATCGCGCGCCACCAGGCCGTCGAACGATGGCGGCCGGTCGCCCCACGGCACGAGGGTCTGCCGCTCGGCGGGCGTGCGCCCGCCGGACGGCGTCGCGGTGAGCACGCCGCGGTGCCCCACCATGCCCTGCACCCGTGACAGGCCGGAGTGCACGTTCTCGTCGGGCCCTGTGCCCCACAGCCCGCGCTCGTGCGCGCCGACCGGGTCGACGGCCTCGGGGCTGAGGCGCACCCGGGTGACGGCGGATACCAGCTCACCTGACGGCCGAGGATCGAGACGCCCCTCGGCGCCGGCGTAGCGGCGGCGGCCGGAGACGGCCCCTGCTCCCGACTCCAGTGCGCCTGCAAGCTGCCATCTGACCCGGTCGACCACCTCCGCCGCCGAGAAGGAGCGCGGGTGCATCCAGACCCGCTCGCTGGCCTCGCCGCGTTCGCCGATCAGCTCCACCCGCAGCGCCGTGCAGACCAGCCGCTGCGCGAGCAGCGCGTTCACGAAGTCGTCGGATGCCGCCCGCACCCCGAACGCCACCTGGTCGACCCGATCGAGGGCTGGCTCGAAATCCACGACCGCGTCCACGTCGCGGGGCGGGATGCGCGGGGTCGCCGGCCGCGGGTCCCGCCCGCCCGCCAGGGCGTGCAGCCGCGCGCCCATCGGGCCGAAGCGCGCGACGACCTCCTGTTCGCCGAGCGCCGCGAACTCGCCGAGCGTGCGGATGCCGAGCCGGGGGAGCAGGTTCACCAGTTCCGGCTGCTCCAGCAGCCCGACCGGCAGCGGCGCGAGGAACGCGGCGGTCCCACCCTG
>WOYR01000176.1 GCA_011620705.1 Microbacteriaceae bacterium
CACTCTGATCCCCGGCAAGCGGGATCAGCACCAGCCCCGGCGGTAGTTGCGGGTTGTCCTCGACGGGCATCACGGCCACGCCGAGCCCGGCGGCAACCAGTCCGGCGACGGTGGCCAATTCGGTCGACTCGAAGGTGATGTTCGGGCGGAAGTCGGCAGGATCTCTTCCGCCGCGCACTGGCCAGCCCGAACGCGACCTGAGATGGCTCGCGCCGGAACTCCCGGATCAGCGTCGGCACCAGCCAGATGCCGAACGAGTGCAGAAACCCGAGTTCGATCCGGCCCTGTACCGGGTTCATCAGCTCGGCGAGCTCGTATTCGGCCGTCGATCTCGGCGACCGCTCGCCGTATGGGGCGGAGATAGATCTGGCCGGCGGCGTTGAGTACCAGGCGTTTTCCCTTGCGGTCAAAGAGTGCGATACCGAGGTCGCGCTCGAGCCGGCCCCATTGGCGCGACAGCGTCGGCTCGGTGGCGTGCAGTTCCGCTGCTGCCGCCGACACGTTCTCCAACTCCGCGAGCGTGACGAACCACGTGTGGTCCACCAGTCCTCCGTATGCAATCGGCGCATAAGGGGTCATCAAATGATTCATTTCCGACGGAGCCGTCGAGCTGACACCCTGGATGACGATGACATCCAGGAACGCGAACCGGCCCGATGCTGCGGCTCCGCCCACCGGCTATCGGGTAGGTGACCGCGGCTATCGACGCACAACACTCGCTGTCTTTGCCGCCGGGATGGCGACGTTCATGACGCTGTATTACGTCCAGGGGCTGCTGCCGATCTTCTCCGATCACTATGGCGTATCCCCCGCAAGCTCAGCGCTGGCGGTCTCGGTAACCACCGGTCTGCTGGCCTTCGCGATCGTCCCGGCCAGCGCCGCGTCCGAGCGGTACGGCCGCATCCGGGTGATGACGACTTCCGCAGTCACCGCAACGCTCCTCGGTCTGGTGTTGCCGTTGAGTCCGAGTTTCGAGCTGCTGCTCGCCGGGCGCGCGCTCCAGGGTCTGCTCTGCGCCGGCGTCCCGGCCGTCGCGATGGCCTACCTCGCCGAAGAGATCGACGGCCGATCGCTCGGCACGGCGATGGGCACCTACATCGCCGGTACCACCATCGGTGGCCTCGTCGGCCGGATGATCCCGACACTTGCCGCCGACCTCATCGCCTGGCAGTGGGCGCTTGAAGTGGCCTCGCTGGTGGCGCTCGGTTTCGCCGTCGTATTCGCGCGCCTGGTGCCGCACTCGAAACGGTTTGCTGCGCAACGTGTTGCCCCACGCCAGACACTTCGCAATCTCGGCGCACACCTGCGTGATGTGCCGCTGCTGTGCCTGTTCGGACTCGCCTTTGTGCTCATGGGTGGCTTCGTCACCGTCTACAACTTCCTCGGCTACCGGCTGATCGAGGATCCGTTCAATCTGCCGGTGGCGCTCGCGGGTCTGGTGTTCATGCTCTATCTCGCCGGCACGGTGTCGTCGGCCGCGGCCGGCCGGATGTCGGATTCGTGGGGCCGCAGTCGGGTCCTCTCCGTCTCGATCGTCGTGATGATCGTCGGTCTGGCGCTCAGCCTGCCCGATTGGCTGCCGACGGTCGTGCTCGGAATCCTGCTCTTCACCGCGGGATTCTTCGCAGCCCACTCGGTCGCCAGCGGGTGGGTGGGTGCGCGAGCCACCGAGCATCGCGCCGAGGCGTCGTCGCTCTACCTCCTCGGCTACTACCTGGGTAGTTCATTTGTCGGCGCCCTCGGCGGGCTCGCCTTCACCCTCGCCGGGTGGATCGGTGTCGCCGGATACGTCGCGGCGTTCCTGGCGGTCGGTGGCTTGCTCGCCGTCATCCTCGTGCGCCGCACTCGTGAGAAGGGTCCGTCAGATCCGGAGTTGGCACTGGGCTCGTTGTAGCCCAACGCATATACATCGAGGAATCCCACCCCCTGCCCGATGACAGCAACCCGGTGATATTCGTGTTGTTGGGCGCCACAGGAGATCTCGCGAAACGCACGGTTCTCCCGTCGTTCTACGAGCTGGTCCGCGAGGGACTGCTGGGATGTCGCAGCTCCTCTGCTCGCCGATGACCTGCCCGGGTCGTGCGGGTGGGTTTCGGCCTGACAGTCGCATCAGGGCAACACCCGGCACAGGGCGATACGAAGGAGGGAGGCGCGAAACTCGTCCCCGTATAGAGGTATCGAGGGCAATATTCCCTTGGCGACCTCTCTCGGGGCCATTCTTGGCCGAACTCAGTCCCTTTCAGTCCCCCAGTCGTCGATCTCAGTGAATACCCCGACCTCGTTGTCATCTACCTGGGCATGCGGGCGCGAGGACCACGCGGGCTCATCCGCCTCCTCGGGCTCCGTCCGCAGATCCAGAAGTCATGGAAGCAGCGCCTGACAGCCGCGGCCGAGGCTCAGACGTCCGCAGACGAAACTGTCCTCGTCGGGCGTTGGCTCAGGTGACGTCGGCGCCCTTGCGCGGTGGGCAGGCGTCGAGCCAGGTGCTCTCGGCTTCGTCGAAGACTCGCGACCGGGCCAGGAAACGAACACCTTCGGGTGCTTCGAGGCTGAATCCGGCCCCGCGTCCTTTGACGACATCCAGGATCAGCTGGGTGTGTTTCCATAACTCATACTGATCACCCTGAATCCAGACCCGTACCGCGGGAAGCAGTTCGGGCAGTCCGATCTCGCCGAGCAGGACGTCGCGACTCCCCACCCGGAACTCGCCTGCTGGTAACACATGGGCGCGGATCCGTCACAACATCCACCGGACTGGTGAATCATGAGGCCGCCGTGGAGCTCCGACAACTTGGTCAGGAGCTCCACGGCGGAGTCAGTTGCGACGACTCTCTCTGTAGCAGCCATCACAGGTCCTTCTTCTGGTGAAAACTCTTGCAGCTCTTCAGTTGAGGCACTTCGATCAGAAGAAGCCCTTGGCCTGCTGAGCGTAACCCACCAGCAGGTTCTTGGTCTGCTGGTAGTGCTCGAGCATCATCAGATGGTTCTCGCGACCGATGCCGGACTGCTTGTAGCCGCCGAAGGCCGCGTGGGCCGGGTAGTCGTGATACGTGTTGGTCCACACGCGTCCGGCCTGGATCTCGCGGCCCGCGCGGTAGGCGGTGGCACCGTCACGGGTCCACACGCCGGCGCCGAGCCCGTACCGGGTGTCGTTGGCGATCGAGAGCGCGTCGGCGTAG
>WOYR01000200.1:0-3774 GCA_011620705.1 Microbacteriaceae bacterium
CCCGTCCCCATCGACCCAGGACCACAGGGAACGATCGGATACAATCGCGAGCGGGCCGTCGTCGCCACCCCTGCCCATGCAAGCAGATCCGCGAGATTCCGGGACAACCGTGGCTGACCGCTCGTCGCGGGCAGGCTCCGGGAGGCCGCAGGTTTCCACACCTGCCGCCCGACATTCTCCCAGACCCATCCCTCAGACTCACGAACGATCACGACAGAACTACGGAGACACCCCATGGTCACCACGACCGTCGAGAAGCTCAGCCCCACGCGCGTGAAGCTCAACATCACCGTCACGCCCGAGGAGCTCAAGCCGAGCATCGACCACGCCTACCAGCACATCGCGCAGGACGTGAACATCCCCGGCTTCCGCAAGGGCAAGGTGCCGCCGCCCATCATCGACCAGCGGGTCGGCCGTTCCGAGGTGCTCAACCACGCGGTCAACGAGGGACTCGACAGGTTCTACCGCGCTGCGGCGGATGCCGAGAAGGTGCGGCCGCTCGGCCGCCCGTCCGCTGACATCGTCAAGTGGCCGAGCGTCGACGACTTCAAAGGCAACCTCGAACTGTCGGTCGAGGTGGACACGCGGCCCGAGTTCGACATCCCGGACTACGAGGGCCTCAAGCTCGAGGTGGAGCCGGTCGTCGTCAGCGTGGATGACGTCGAGAACGAGCTCGAGAACCTGCGCAGCCGTTTCGGCACCCTCGTCACCGTCGACCGCCCCGCCAAGGCCGGCGACTTCGTGCAGCTCGACCTCAGGGCCACGATCGGCGGCGAGGAGGTGGACACCGCGAACAACATCTCCTACGAGCTCGGCTCCGGCGAACTGATCGAGGGCATCGATGAGGCGCTGGACACACTGACCGCGGGGGAGTCCACCACTTTCGAGGCCCCGCTGCTGGGCGGCGATCACGAGGGCGAGAACGCCCAGATCGCCGTCACCCTGCTCGCGGTCAAGGAGCGCGAGCTGCCGGCTGCCGATGACGAGTTCGCCCAGATCGCCAGCCAGTTCGACACCATCGGCGAGCTGCGCAGCGACCTGCGCGAGCAGCTGGCCAAGTCGGCGGAGTTCGGCCAGGGCGTCGAAGCCCGCGACAAGATCGTCGACGAGCTGCTCAAGAAGGTCGACATCCCGGTTCCTCAGGGCCTGATCGACGACGAGGTGCACCGCCACCTGGAGCAGGAGAACCGGCTGGAGGATGACGTGCACCGCGCCGAGGTCGCCGAGTCCAGCGAGACGACCTTCCGCGCGCAGATCCTGCTCGATGCGATCGCCGAGAAGGAGCAGGTCAAGGTCAGCCAGAACGAGCTCACCTCCTACCTGGTGCAGGCGTCTGCGCAGTACGGCATGGAGCCGGGCGAGTTCATCAAGATGCTCGACCAGAGCGGCCAGCTCACCGCCATGATCAGCGAGGTCGCCCGCGCCAAGGCGCTGTCGATCGTGCTCGGCAAGGCGAAGGTGGTCGACACCGCAGGCAAGCCGGTCGACGTCTCGGCGTTCCTCGAGGGAGCGCTTCCGGACGACGACGACGAGGATGACGCGGCCGAGCTCCTCGACGCGGCGAACGCGGCACCCGCCTCCGCCCCGAAGGGCAAGGCCGCGCGCGACAAGCACGGCCGCAAGCCGGGCAACGAGCACTACGGGCACGACCACAGTTAGCGGCATCCGGTCGCGCATCGCGTCGAGATGACCCGAATGGTTGGCCTCGCGCGGCTCGCAGTCGCCATGTGCGGCAACTCGCGGCGAGGGGCCGGCAGCGCTGCGCGCATCCCGGGCGAGCGAGAACTCCGCCTCTGCCCACGGCGAACACGGCGATGGCGTCGGATGCGCCCCCGGTAGATTCGTCATCGACATCGTTGCCCTCAACGGGGACGAAAGCGAAACGGAGCAACCCCATGGCCGACACGACATTCCAGCCGAGTGTCTTTGACCGTCTTCTGAAGGACCGCATCATCTGGCTCGGCTCGGAGGTCCGCGACGACAACTCGAACGAGATCGCGGCCAAACTGCTGCTGCTCGCCGCGGAGGACCCGAAGAAGGACATCTTCCTCTACGTGAACTCGCCGGGTGGCTCGATCACCGCCGGCATGGCCATCTACGACACGATGCAGTTCGTCCCCAACGACATCGTCACCGTCGGGATCGGCATGGCGGCCTCGATGGGCCAGCTGCTGCTGACCGCCGGCACCAAGGGCAAGCGCTACATCACGCCGAACGCGCGCGTGCTGCTGCACCAGCCTCACGGTGGATTCGGCGGGACCTCGTCGGACATCCAGACCCAGGCGGCGCTGATCCTCGACATGAAGAAGCGCCTCGCCGAGATCACCGCCTCCCAGACCGGCAAGACCGTCGAGCAGATCAACGCTGACGGCGACCGCGACCGCTGGTTCAACGCCGAAGAGGCGCTCGCATACGGCTTCGTGGACCACATCCGCGAATCGGCCTCCGACGTCATCGGCGGCGGCGGAACCGAAGACAAGAAGTAAGGGACTCGAGAATGGACATCCCCATGCCTGAAGCGCGCTACATCCTCCCGAGCTTCGAGGAGCGCACCGCCTACGGCTTCAAGCGCCAGGACCCCTACGCCAAGCTATTCGAGGACCGGATCATCTTCCTCGGGGTGCAGGTGGATGACGCGTCGGCCGACGACATCATGGCGCAGCTGCTGGTGCTCGAGAGCCAGGACCCCGACCGCGACATCGTCATGTACATCAACTCGCCCGGCGGCTCGTTCACCGCGATGACGGCGATCTACGACACCATGCAGTACATCCGTCCCCAGATCCAGACGGTGGTGCTGGGCCAGGCGGCCTCCGCGGCCGCGGTGATCGCCGCGGCCGGCACGCCGGGCAAGCGCCTCGCGCTGCCGAACGCGCGCATCCTCATCCACCAGCCGGCCGTCGGCGAGTCCGGCAGCGGCCAGGCATCCGACATCGAGATCCAGGCGCGCGAGATCCTGCGCCTGCGCACCTGGCTCGAAGAGACCCTGGTGCGGCACTCGAACCACGACCTGGTGCGCATCAACCGCGACCTGGAGCGCGACACCATCCTGTCGGCCGAGGAGGCCCTCGACTACGGGCTGATCGACCAGGTGCTCAGCAGCCGCAAGAACCTGCCGGCGCTGGTCAAGTAACCCGCCTTCGTCCGAGGGGCTTGCTGGGTGTTGCCCGGCAGGCCCTTCGCTCGTTTCCGGGATGCTTCTACCGTGGTCGCATGGATATGAGAGCGGTCAACGACCGGGTCATCGGCGACTTCCGGGCCGGCGGCGAGATCTCCGTCGACGGGATGCACCGGGAGCGCCTCGTGCTGCTCACCACGACCGGCGAGCGGACCTTCGTGCCGACAACGGTGCCGGTCATGTTCACCACGACCGAGCACGGGATCCTCGTGGTCGCCTCGAACGACGGGGCCCGGGACGAGCCGAAGTGGTATCGCAACCTCGTGGCCGATCCGCTGGTGCACGTCGAGGAGCCGACGCGCGAGTACGATGGCGCCGCCCGCGTGCTGGCCGACAAGGCGCGGGACGCGGCCTGGGCGCGGCTGATCCGCGACCACCCGTTCTTCGTCGACCAGCAGGAGAATGCCGGGCGCGAACTGCCCCTGGTCGAGATCACGACGACATAGTGCCGTCGTCCTCGTCCTCGTCCTCGTCCCCGTCCCCGCCGCGCCTGCGCCTGCGCCTGACCAGCACCAGGGTGACGATCACCGCGAGGGCGACAGCCACGATGATCCCGCCGATCCAGAGGATGTCCGCCAGCGGCACGGTCGCATCGC
>WOYR01000200.1:3874-15321 GCA_011620705.1 Microbacteriaceae bacterium
GCCACGATGATCCCGCCGATCCAGAGGATGTCCGCCAGCGGCACGGTCGCATCGCGGGTCCCCTCGCTGCCGCCTCCGCTCGCGTCGGGCTTCGCCGGCCCCGGCGCGCCGTGGCACCCAGGGGGTGACGAGACGCCCTTCGTCACGACCGCGGCGCCCGACGGCGCCCAGGTGAAGGGGATCCGCCCGCTCACGGTGTGCCCATCGGCCGAGACCAGTTGGTAGACGACCGTGTAGGCACCGGGCGCCCCGAGGCGCGCCGCCGTGAACATGCTTCCGTCGACGATCGAGACGCAGCCGGTCTCGTAGAACCTGCCCGTGGCATCCTCGATCTCGAAGGCGAAGCCGCGGCCCGTGCCCCCGATGTCGAGCAGCGCCTCGTTCGTGTCGATCTCGAACCGGGCCGGGAGCGCGGTCAGCGTCTCGTTCGGGCTCGGCGTCGACGCCACGATCTGGCTGTGCGCCGACGCCGGACCGGCGATCGCGATCACGCCCGCCATCGCGAGCGCGAATGCGAACGCCGGCAGCAGGGCAGGGCCGCGGCGCATGGGCTAGCCCGCCTTCCGTGCCGGACGGCGCCCGACGATGGCGATCAGCAGTGCGACGACGCCGAGCACGAGGCCAGCACCGCCCAGAACACGTGCCAGCACGTCGGGCTGGGCCGGGGCGCCGCTCGCCGCCGCGGTGGCGGCCACGGTCGCCTCAGGTGCGCTGTCGGGGTCGCCGCTCTTCGGGGCGGCGTCGTTGACGTACAGCACCGGAGACGGGTGCTCGGAGTCCGCGGCGCCGTTCCATGACGCCACGGAGCCGTCGCTGTAACCCTCGGAGGCGGGCAGGCTCAGCGCGCCGACGTCCGGGATCGGGCCGACGAAGAGCTTGAACTGGCCCTGGCTGCCCGGGCCGTACTCCGAGCCGGGTTGCGCGGTCCAGATCACCTGGGTGATGGCCTCGGTGATGGTGCTGTCGCCGTCGGTGATCGGCGTGTCGAGTTTCGTCGTCACGAGCTCGGTCGTCCAGCCAGGGACCGGGACGTACTCGACGCTGCGGAGCAGCTCCTTCCCGGTCGGCAAGGTGATCGTGAGCCTGGTCATCGAGGCGCCGTCGGCGGACTCGTTGGGCACCCGGAAGGTGAGAGTGGTGAAAGTGCCGGGGCTCGCCGTGTTCTCCTGAAGGGACACGTGGGCGCCGGCACTCAACGGGGCGGCGATGGCGAGCAGCGCGGCAGCGCCGAGAGTCAGGGCGGTGACGCCGATGCGTCGGGTGTGGTCGGTCATGCGAAAAGGTTCCTGTCTGCTGGTGCCGCGCGGTGGCGGCATGTTCTGGATGCCGCGAGCACGCGGCACTCGACGCGCACCCGGGGTGGGCGGCGCCGGCATGGCTCAGAACGTGAGCAGGGGGGGACCGCGGCGGGACGCGGACGCGACGAGCATCCGCTCGATCGGGGGGAGCACGATGGCCGGCCATGCGGGGATCCGCGACCGGTCGCCGGCCGGAATGGGAGCCGGCACGACCGTGAGCCGCGTCGCGAGCACGCGCCCGAGGCGGGCGAGCATGCCCCAGACCGCGAGCTCTGCGTGCCGCAGGAACAGGATGGTGAGCACGGCGGCGATGGCGTGCGCGACCCACATCCCCGGATCGGCGAAGTGGTCGTGCCCGGGCGTGACGAGAGCGGGGGAGGGCGTCGGCGTGCCCATGGCTGCCATGCCCGACATCCCGGACCCCGCCGGTGAAGCGGATGCCCCGCTTCCCAGCAGCGAGAACAGCAGGTGGAAGGCGAGCTGCGACACGCCCACGGCGACGATCATGCGGGGCAGCGAGGGCCGCCGTCCGATGACGATGGTGCCGAGCATCCCGGCGAAGATCAGTGCGGTGCCGAAGCTGAGCAAGCCCGGCCGGTACCCGCCCGCGAGCGAGTGCGAGACCGCGGCGACGGTCGTGGCCACGAGACCGACGATCCAGCCCCGGGCCAGACGCTGCGCGCGGGCATGCATCGGCATGCCTCCAGCCTAGAACGGCGCGCCGGTGACCCAATTCCACACACTGCCGGTCGGCCCTGGTGGTTCGGGTTAGGCTCGGACCCATGGCACGCATCGGGGAGAGCGCTGACCTGCTCAAGTGCTCCTTTTGTGGCAAGTCTCAGAAGCAGGTCCAGCAGCTGATCGCCGGCCCCGGCGTCTACATCTGCGACGAGTGCGTGGAACTCTGCAACGAGATCATCGAGGAGCGCCTGGCCGAGGCGGGCGAAGAGGTCTCGAGCGAGTTCGACCTGCCGAAGCCGAAAGAGATCTTCTCCTTCCTCGAGGAGTACGTCATCGGCCAGGAGCCCGCGAAGCGCGCGCTCTCGGTCGCGGTCTACAACCACTACAAGCGCATCCGGGCCCGCTCGACGCTCACCGCCGCCGACGCGGTCATCGACGA
This sequence comes from Microbacteriaceae bacterium, assembly GCA_011620705.1. Taxonomy (GTDB): domain Bacteria; phylum Actinomycetota; class Actinomycetes; order Actinomycetales; family Microbacteriaceae; genus Lysinimonas. The sequence continues at coordinate 6,293 of WOYR01000200.1, forward strand.
CATCGAGATCGCCAAGAGCAACATCCTGCTGATCGGTCCGACCGGATGCGGCAAGACCTACCTGGCGCAGACCCTGGCCAAGCGGCTCAACGTGCCGTTCGCGGTCGCCGACGCCACGGCGCTCACCGAGGCCGGATATGTCGGTGAGGATGTCGAGAACATCCTGCTCAAGCTGATCCAGGCCGCGGACTACGACGTGAAGCGCGCCGAGAACGGCATCATCTACATCGACGAGGTCGACAAGATCGCGCGCAAGGCCGAGAACCCGTCGATCACCCGCGACGTCTCCGGCGAGGGCGTGCAGCAGGCGCTGCTCAAGATCCTCGAGGGCACGGTCGCCAGCGTTCCCCCGCAGGGTGGCAGGAAGCACCCGCACCAGGAGTTCATCCAGATCGACACCACCAACGTGCTGTTCATCGTGGCCGGCGCGTTCTCGGGCCTGGAGGACATCATCTCGGCCCGCGTCGGACGCCGCGGCATCGGCTTCGGCGCTCCACTGCACTCCAAGCGCGAGGAGGCGGCCCTGTTCAGCGAGGTGCTGCCGGAGGACCTGCACAAGTTCGGACTCATCCCCGAGTTCATCGGGCGCCTTCCGGTCGTCACCACCGTCTCACCGCTGGACCAGCACGCGCTCATGGAGATCCTGACCGTGCCGAAGAACGCGCTGGTGCGCCAGTACCAGCGGATGTTCCAGATCGACGGCGTCGAACTCGAGTTCGAGCCCGACGCGCTCGAGGCGATCGCCGACCTGGCCGTGCTGCGGCAGACTGGTGCGCGCGGCCTGCGGGCCATCCTCGAAGAGGTGCTCGGCCCGATCATGTTCGAGGTGCCATCGAGCGAGGAGGTCGCCCGCGTGGTCGTGACGAAGGCGGCCGTGCTCGAGAACGCGGCGCCGACCATCGTGCCGCGCGTGGCACGCCGCGCCGAGAAGTCGGCCTGAGCTTCTCCCGCCCGCCCGCCCGCGCGTCCGCCGACGACTCTGTCGGAATCCGGGGTGCCGCCCGTCGGTTGACCAAGGGATGACAGCACCGCTCTCCGTCCTCGACCTCGCCACCGTCCGCGAGGGCGGTTCGCATGCCGAGGCGCTCGCCGACACGCTCGCCGTCGCGCGCGAGGCCGACCGGCTCGGCTACCGGCGGTTCTGGGTCGCCGAGCACCACAGCATGCCCGGAATCGCCAGCTCATCGCCGCCGGTGCTGATCGCCGCCGTCGCGGCCGTGACCGAGCGCATCCGGGTCGGATCCGGCGGCGTCATGCTGCCCAACCACTCCTCGCTCGTGGTGGCGGAGCAGTTCGGCACCCTGGTGGCCCTGCACGGCGACCGGATCGACCTGGGGCTCGGGCGCGCGCCCGGCACCGACCCGCTCGTGAGCGCCACCATCCGGCGCAACAGCGGCATCGAGACGGTGGATGACTTCCCCCAGCAGGTCATCGAACTGCTCGCATACTTCGGCACGATCCCCGCCCTCGAAGGCGGCCAGGGCTCGCGCATCATGGCCGTGCCCGGCATGGGGGATTCTCCCCAACTCTGGCTGCTGGGCTCCAGCGACTTCAGCGCGCGCCTTGCCGGGATGCTGGGGCTCCCGTTCTCCTTCGCCCATCACTTCGCGGGCGGCGACACCACGCCGCTGGCCTTCGAGCTCTACCGGAACGCATTCAGGCCGTCGGCCGTCCTGAGCGAGCCGCACTCGATGGTGGCCGTCACCACGCTGGTGGCCGACTCCGCCGAGGAGGCCCGGCAGCTCGCGCTGCCGCAGTTGCTGCAGATGATCCGGCTGCGCAGCGGGCACCCCACCCGGGTGCCGTCGCTGGAGGCGACGCTGGCGCATCCCTGGACCGAGGCCGAGAACGCCTTCGTGGATGAGCGGCTCGCGCACCAGGCTGTCGGCACGCTCGATCACGTGCGCGAACGGATCGACGCGCTGCTCGCATCCACCCGCGCCGACGAGGTCATCGTCGTGCCGCAGGGCTCGACGCGCGAAGAACGGCTGCGGACGCTGCGCGAACTCGCGCCCCCACCGCCCAGCTGACCACGGTTCGTGCCAAACCGACGGTTCGGCGTTGAATGACGTCGGTTTGGCACGAATCGCGACATGGACGCGGACATGACATGGACGCGGACGGGGACGGGGACGGGACCGGGACCGGGCGGGGGCGGGCGCCGCCCTGCCCCGGCGGGCGGTAGCTTCGGCTCATGACCTTCTCGATCGTTGCCCGGTCCGCTGACGGGGAGTCCTGGGGCGTGGCCGTCGCCTCGAAGTTCCTCGCGGTCGGATCGGCCGTTCCGGCGGCCTCGGCCGGAGTCGGTGCCATCGCGACCCAGGCTGCGGCCAACGTCGCATACAAGCGAGCCGGTCTTGCCATGCTGCAGGATGGCGCGACGGCAGAGGCGGCCCTTCAGCGGCTCCTCGCCGACGACCAGGGGCGCGAGGAGCGTCAAGTGGGCATCGTGGATGCCGCGGGCCGCGCTGCCAGCAGCACCGGCTCCGCCTGTCTCGATTGGGCGGGCGGCGTCACCGGCGCGGGCTACGCGATCCAGGGCAACATCCTGACGGGCCAGGAGGTCGTGGCGGCGATGGAGTCGGCATGGCGCGGCTCGATGCCCGAGGAGCCCCTCGCCCGGAGGCTGCTCGCCGCCCTGGCCGCGGGTGACGCGGCGGGCGGCGATTCGCGGGGCCGTCAGTCGGCGGCGCTGCTCGTCGTCAGTCGGGGAGCGGGCTACGGCGGTCTCGACGACACGGCGGTCGACCTCCGGGTGGATGATCACCCGGCGCCCGTCGAGGAGCTGGCCCGCCTGCTCGAGCTGAACGATCTCTATCTGACGGCATCCACCGCAGCGGAGCGGATGCCGGTGACACCGGAACTGCGCGCCGAACTGGACCAGGGAGCGGCAGCGATCGGCGCCCGGGATTTCGCGTCCTGGGTCGGCACCGAGAACTACGAGATGCGCGTGGCCGATGACATCTCGTGGATCGACCAGAGGGTGCTGTCGATCTTCCGGGCGCGCGTCACTGGAGACCGCGGCGCTTGAGCAGCGGCCCGATCTCGGCCGCCCTTCCGCGGAAGTCGATGTAGGCCTCGATCGGATCCTTCGAGCCTCCGACCCCCAGCAGCCTGGTGCGGAAGCGGTCACCGTTGGCGCGCGCGAGGCCGCCGTTCTCCTTGAACCAGTCGACCGTGTCGGCGTCGAGCACCTCGCTCCAGATGTACGAGTAGTACCCGGCGTCGTAACCGCCCGAGAACACGTGGGCGAAGTAGCTGCTGCGATAGCGGGGCGGCACGGCGGGATCGTCCAGGCCGACGGCGGCCAGGGCTGCGGTTTCGAAGGATGCGGCATCCTTCACCGCTGCCGCCTGGTCGGCGGTCAGCGTGTGCCATGCCTGATCGAGCAGGGCGGCGCCCAGGTACTCGCTGGTGGCGAAGCCCTCGTTGAACTGCTCCGACTCGTGCAGGCGGTCCACGACGCCCTGGTCGAGCGGGGCCCCGGTCTGGTAGTGCTTGGCGTAGTTGGCCAGGACCTCCGGCCACAGCATCCACATCTCGTTGACCTGGCTGGGGAACTCGACGAAATCGCGGAACACGTTCGTACCGGACAACTTGGGGTAGGTGACCGTGGCGAACAGGCCGTGCAGGGCGTGCCCGAACTCGTGGAAGAAGGTCGACGTCTCGTCGAAGGTGAGCAGCGTCGGCGAGCCCTCCGCCGGCTTGGGCACGTTGAGGTTGTTCACGACGATGGAGTGGTCGTGGCCCAGCAGCGCAGCCTGGGCGACGAGCTCGTTCATCCACGCCCCTCCGCGCTTCGAGTCGCGGGTGTAGAGGTCGAGCAGGTAGAGGCCGAGCGGCGAGCCGTCCTCATCGTGCACTTCGAAGATGCGGACGTCGGGGTGGTAGCCGAGCAGGTCCTTCCGCTCGGTGAAGGTGATGCCGTAGAGCCGGTTCGCGGCGAAGAAGACGCCGTCCTGCAGCACGCGCTCGGCCTCGAACCATGGGCGAAGCGCAGCCGTGTCGACGTCGTACTTCTCCTGGCGCACCTTCTCGGTCCAGAACGCCCAGTCCCAGCTCTTGACCCCATCGCTGCTCGCGGCGGCGGTGGAGTCCGCATCATCGAGCCGGCTCTCGATGAGCAGTTCCAGCTGGCCCTGCTCGGCCTTCGCGTTGCGGGCCGCCGGGGGAGCGAGCCGACCGAGCATGGCGGCGACAGCATCCGGGGTCTTCGCGGTCGAGTCGGCCAGCACGAACGCCGCGTGGCTCGCGAAGCCCAGCAGCGCGGCCCGCTCGGCGCGCAGCTTCACGATCTCCAGCAGCACACCGGTGTTGTCGAACTCTCCGCCGTGGCTGCCGCGGGCCTGCGAGGCCTCCATGATGCGCTGACGGATGCCGCGATCCGTCAGCGAGGCCAGGAACGGGTGCCCGGTCGGCAGCACGAGCGTGATGAGGTACGTGCCCTCGTCGAGCCCGCGCTCGGATGCCGCCTGCGCCGCCGCGCTGATCTCCCCGGGCTCCAGTCCGTCCAGCTGGGCGATGTCGTCGATCACGACGGCGAGCTCGTTGGTGTCGCTCAGCAGGTTCTTCTCGAACCTGGTGGTCAGCACCGAGAGCCTCTTGTTGAAGTCCATGAGCTTCTGCTTCTGGGCGTCGTCGAGGCCGGCGCCGGCGAGGGTCATCTCGGTGTACCAGCGGTGCACGAGGTACTTCTGCTCGGCATCCAGCTCGGCGTCATGCTCCAGCTGCTCGTAGACGGTCTTGACCCGCCCGTACAGCTGCGAGTCGAGCAGGATCGCGTCGCTGTGCGCGGCGAGTTTCGGGGCGATCCTCTCCTCCAGCTCGTTGGTGAAGTCGCTGGAATCGGCCGAGCTCTTGTTGAAGAACACGTTCGCCACGCGCTCCAACAGCTGCCCGCTCTTCTCGAGGGGCTCGAAGGTGTTGCCGAACGTCGGCAGATCGTCGTCGCGCACGATCGCCTGCACTTCGGCGAGCTGGTCGCGCATCCCCTTCTCGAAGGCCGGCTCGTAGTGCTCGTCGCGGATCTCGGCGAAGGGCGGCAGCCCGTAGGGGAGGGTGCTGGGGGCGAAGAAGGGATTGTCGGGGGATGTCATGGCTCGCGCCTGACCGTGTCGGTGCCGCGCTCGTAGTGCAGCGTCGTCCCGTCGTCGAGTTCGACCTCCGGTCGGCCCTCCAGCCAGGTGAGCGTCCAGCGCCAGCCGGAGGTGCCTGGCCCGTCGGGCCCGGCGAGTTCCGATTCCACCTCGGCGATGGCCGCGACCATGACCGCGGGCAGCCGCGACGGCGGCTCGTCGCCGACCGGCCAGCGCGTTCCCAGTTGCATCAGTCCGCCTCCGCCAGCACGATTCCGGTCACTGCGATCTCCTCGGCCTCCACGAAGGCCAGTTCGGCGATGCGTCCGACCGCTTTCAGGTCGCCCGCCGCCTCCACCAGGAAGGCCGGCCCGGACAGCGTGGCGGAGAGCACTTCCGTCTTCTGCGAGGCCTTCGCATCGGTCTTGGCCCGGCGGATCCCGATCAGCGCCGCGCTCACCGCGGACAGCAGTCCGAGGCCGGCGGTGGTGCCGCGCCGCTCCGGCCACGCCGCGCGGTGGATCGAGCCCTCGTGCGTCCAGCGCCACACCTCCTCGGTGGCGAACGGGATCACCGGGGCGAGCAGGCGCAGCAGGATGTCGATCGCCTCGCGCAGGCTCCGGGTCGCGCTGCCGTCGCCCGCGTATGCGCGCTCCTTCACGAGCTCGAGGTAGTCGTCGCAGAAGGTCCAGAAGAACTGCTCGGTCGCCTCCAGCGCCCTGGCGTGGTCGTACTGCTCGTAGGCCGCGGTCGCGATCCCCACCACCTCGTCGAGCTCGGCGAGCATGTCGAGATCGAGCGGATTCGTGATGTCGGCTCCGCGCGGCGGCTCGGGGAAGGAGTACACGAACTTGGCCGCGTTCAGCACCTTGATCGCGAGCCGGCGCCCGATCTTCATCTGCTTCGGATTCTGCGGATCGAAGGCAGCATCCGTGCCGAGCCTGCTGGACGCCGCCCAGTAGCGCACGGCATCCGAACCGTGCTCCGCGAGCATCGCCGCCGGGGTGACGACGTTGCCCTTCGACTTCGACATCTTCTTGCGGTCCGGGTCGACGATGAAGCCGGAGATGCCGGCATCCGTCCACGGGACGCTGTGGTGCTCGAGCTCGGCGCGCAGCACGGTCGAGAACAGCCAGGTGCGGATGATGTCCTGCGCCTGCGAGCGCAGCGAGTACGGGAACACCAGCTCGAACAGCTCGGGATCGGTCTCCCAGCCGCCCGCGATCTGCGGGGTCAGGGACGAGGTGGCCCAGGTGTCCATGATGTCCAACTCGCCGACGAAGCCGTTGGCCTGGCCGCGCTGCGCCTCGTCATAGCCGGGCGGAGGCGCTGAGGCCGGGTCGACCGGCAGCAGGTGCTCGCCCGGCACGATCGGCTGCTCGCGCATCACCTCCCCGTCGGCATCCACCGGGTACCAGATCGGCAGCGGCACGCCGAAGAAGCGCTGCCGGGAGATGAGCCAGTCGCCGGTGAGTCCTCCCACCCAGTTGTCGTAGCGCACCCGCATGAACTCGGGGTGGAAGTCGATCTGCTCGCCGGCCTGGAGCAGGCGGTCGCGCAGCGCCTCGTCCCGGGCCCCGTTGCTGATGTACCACTGGCGGGTGGTCACGATCTCGAGCGGCCGGTCGCCTTTCTCGTAGAACTTCACCGGATGCGTGATCGGCTTCGGATCGCCGATCAGCTCGCCGGACTCCCGCAGCAGTTCCACCACGCGGGCTTTCGCGCTGAAGACGGTCTTGCCGGCCAGCTCGGCATATGCGGCGCGGCCCGTCTCGCTGAACAACTCGGCGGCAGGGGCATCCTCGAGGATGCGGCCATCCTTGCCGATGATCGCGCGCGTCGGCAGGTCCAGCTCGCGCCACCACACCACGTCGGTCACGTCGCCGAAGGTGCAGACCATGGCGATGCCCGATCCCTTGTCCTTCTGCGCCAGGTGGTGCGCGAGCACGGGCACCTCGACGCCGAACAACGGGGTGGTCACCGTGGTGCCGAACAGCGCCTGGTAGCGCTCGTCATCTGGATGCGCCACCAGCGCCACGCACGCCGGCAGCAGTTCCGGCCGGGTGGTCTCGATCTCGACGGTCGCCGCGCCCTCTGGCCCGGGGGATGGCCGGTGGAACGACACGCGGTGGTAGGCGGCCGGCTGGTCCTTGTCCTCCAGTTCGGCCTGGGCGACGGCGGTGCGGAAGGTGACATCCCACAGGGTCGGCGCATCGGCCTGGTAGGCCTCGCCCCTGGCCAGGTTGCGCAGGAACGCCCGTTGGGCGGCCAGCTGCGCCTCGTGCCCGATGGTGCGGTAGCTGAGCGACCAGTCGACGCTGAGGCCGAGGTCGCGCCAGAGCGCCTCGAACTGCTTCTCGTCCTCGGCGGTGAGCTTCTCGCAGAGTTCGATGAAGTTGCGGCGCGAGATCGGCACCTGGTCTGCGGCCTTCGAGCTCGCATTGTCGCCGCCCTCGAGCGGCGGCATGTAGCCCTCGACGTAGGGCAGCGACGGGTCGCACCGCACCCCGTAGTAGTTCTGCACGCGGCGCTCGGTGGGCAGGCCGTTGTCGTCCCAGCCCATCGGGTAGAAGAGGTGCTTGCCGCGCATCCGCTGGAACCGGGCCGCGAGATCCATGTGGGTGTAGCTGAACACATGGCCGATGTGCAGGCTGCCCGAGGCGGTCGGCGGGGGCGTGTCGACGCTGAAGAGGGATGCCTTGCCGGCAGCCAGGGCGGCGGCGCGATCGAACCGGTGGGTGCCCTCCCGCTCCCACGCGGCGCCCCATGTGGCCTCGAGCCCTTCCAGGGCTGGCCTGTCCGGGATCTGGTGGGCGTCGTTCGCAGACGTCATGCCGGTGCTCCGATTCGATCTGCGCGGCACCGTGTCGTTGGTGAGGTGCCTGGTTGTGGTCGAACCAGTTTACGGGCAGCCGTTCAGAACCTGTCGCCGGTGTTGGTGACCGTCCAGTGCTTCTGGACGTGCTGACCATCGCTGCCCACCAGGGTCATCGTCAGTTCGGTCGACGCCGCGCCGCAGGGGTAGTCCAGTTCGTAGGAGAAGTTCGACTGGTTGCCGCTCACCGGCAGTTGCATGAACTGGGAGTCGGCTGCGTCGCCGCCGCCGAACACGATCCACACCGAGTTGGTGCGGGCCGTCGACCACTTCACCTGGATCGGGATCGGCGGCGGAGTGAAGTACGGCCCGCCCTGGTCGCACTGCACCTCGGTCACCGGGGTGAATGCCGTGAAAGCGGCTCCGGTCGGCTGCGAGTTGCCGCCCCCCGAACCCTGCTTCGGTGCAGGGGTGCCCGCTACGGGTGTCGGAGTGCGGGTCGCGCTGGGAGTGGTGCTCGCCGTCGGGGTATCGGTCGCGGTCGCGGTCGGAGTCGTGGTGCTCACCGCGACGGGTCCGCCCGACCCGTTCAGCAGCACGATGAGCAGGACGATGATCGCGACGAGGATCGCCGCGCCGATCGCGATCAGGGCGATCATCAGTCCGCGGCGCTTCTTCTCGGGATCGGGCGTGCTCCCGCCCTCCGGGACCGGGGCGTCGATCCGCTGGGTGGGCGTGCTGTCGCTCATCGGACTCCTCTGGAGGATGCGGGATGGGGCACAGCCTAGGGGCAGCCCGGGCCCGGGCTCAATGGCGGCGCGTCGTCAGGGAGTCGGCGTCGGGGTGACGGTCGCGGTCGCGGGAGTGGTCCCGCTCAAGCCGATCGCTTTCAGTCCATAGCTTCCGCCAGGGTTCGCGCAGTCGTAGGGAATCGGTGCGGAGGTCTGGCCGGTCACGTTCGGGGTGAGGGGTGTCTGTGCGCCGTTGTTCGGTGCGGTCAGGGTCAACGTGTTCGTGTTCGTACTCGTGTAGGTGACGGTGAACGTCGCACCGGTGGTGGTGGCCTGGCAGACCGGCTGGCTTGCCGACACATTGGTCAACGTGGGAGGTGTCGGCGGCGGGGGCGGGGGTGCCACCGC
>WOYR01000132.1 GCA_011620705.1 Microbacteriaceae bacterium
GGCGAGCCGGGCGCGCCGACGGCGGCTGTGGTCACGGAGTCGAGTCTATGGGCGGGGATCAGCGGGGCTTCATAACGCGAGCTGGTTGTGCCACATGGACAGCGCGGACCCGATGGCCATGTGCATGTCGAGGTACTGGTAGGTGCCGAGACGGCCGCCGAAGTGTACGTGCTTTTCGCCCTTGGCCAGTTCGCGGTAGGCGAGCAGACCGGTGCGGTCCTCCGCGGTGTTCACCGGATAGTAGGGCTCGTCGTCGCGGGTCGCAAACCGCGAGAACTCGCGCATGATGACGGTCTTGTCCGTCGGGTACCGGTCAGCGCGCTCCGGATGGAAGTGCCGGAACTCGTGGATACGGGTGTACGGGACATCCGCATCGGCGTAGTTCATCACCGACGTACCCTGGAAGTCGCCGACGGGCAGCACCTGGCGCTCGAGGTCAATAGTGCGCCAGCTCAGGGCACCTTCGGCATAATCGAAGTAGCGGTCCACAGGACCCGTATAGACGATTGCCAGCTGGCCGACCGTCGCGCGCTTGTTGAGCGGCTGAGACTCGTCGAAGAAGTCAACTCCGAGCTTCACCTCGATGTTCGGGTGGTCAGCCATCCGCTCGATCCACGCTGTGTAGCCGTCGGTCGGAAGACCTTCCCAAGTGTCGCTGAAATAGCGGTTGTCGTAGGTGTAGCGCACCGGCAGACGACTGATGACCTCGGCCGGGAGATCCTTCGGATCCGTCTGCCACTGCTTGGCGGTGTAGTCGCGGATGAACGCCTCATAGAGGGGCCGGCCGATCAGCGCGATCGCCTTCTCCTCGAGATTGGCCGCCTCCTTCGCATCGAACTCTCCCGCAAGCTCATGGATCAGGGCCTTGGCCTGATCGGGCGAGTACGCAGCCCGGAAGAACTGGTTGATCGTGCCGAGATTGATCGGCAGCGGATATACGACGCCCTTGTGGTTCGTGTACACGCGGTGCACGTAGTCCGTGAAGGTCGTGAAGCGATTGACATACTCCCACACGGTCGGATTCGAGGTGTGGAACAGGTGCGCACCGTATCGGTGCACCTCGATTCCGGTCTCGGGCTCGTTCTCGCTGTACGCGTTTCCGCCGATGTGGTGACGACGGTCGATGACGGTCACCGCGCGCCCGGCAGTTGCCGCGCGCTCAGCGATCGTGAGGCCGAAGAAACCGGAGCCGACAACGAGAAGGTCCATGTCACCACTTCCTTCGACGGGCGGGGTACCGTAGTCCACTCCAGAGCCCGCGCAGCGCAGCGCCGATCTTCTCCGGACGATCACGCTCGAGCAGCAGCACCTTTGCCCATCCCTTGCCCGTGAACCAGATGTCCTCCCAGAACCATCTCCCGAAGCCGTACCGGCGGATCACGATCACGCGGTTGCGTGCAGCGTGGAAGTGCCGCAGCGTCGAATAATTCGACAGGTAGACACGGCGACCGAGCAGGCGGACAGGATCCGAATCGCCGAAGCGGTGGTCGAGAATGGCTTCGAAAACTTTGAGATTCCGGAAACCGTGGCGTCGCGCGAGGAGGCAGATGTCGTGATCGACGTAGTCAATGAACAGCGGCTCGTCGTGAAGGCCGATCGTCCCGATCAGCTCGCGGGAGAAGAGCGAACCCGAGCTGATCACGACGTCGACCTCCCGCGCCCCGACCCCGCGTTCACGGGCGTAGACGATTCCGGTGGCGTCCGAGCGCAGTGCGGGGCCCACCACGCCCACCCGCGGGCCCGCAGCACGGTGGGCCCGAACGAGCGTCTCGAGCGTTCCCGCGTTCACCGAGCTGTCCTGGTCGAAGATCCAAACGAAGTCGAAGCCGTCGGAGAGCGCGGCACGCATGCCGGCGTTGAATCCGGCCGCGACCCCGACGTTGCCCGGCTGATCGAGGATCGTCACGCCGTCGTCTGCGTGGAAAGCGGTCAACGCCCGCTGAGTGGCCTCGTCCGGGGAGTTGTTCACCACGTACACGCGGGACACCTGCATGCGCAGCCGCTCGATGTTCTGGACCGCGACAGCATCGGGATGGTACGCCAGCACGACCGCGGCAGTCGTTGCTGATTCGACTTGGGTCACTCGTTCACTGTTCCTGACGTGTCGCTGAGCGCGCGGCGAAGCGGGCCCGCGTCACGCGCGGGTCGGAATGGTCAGAATACCGAGGAACATGCCCGACATGATCGTCTGCGCGCCGAGGATCATGCACAGCGAGGCCGGGATGGCCACCCGCAGAGTCGCCTGGGGGTCCTGCGCTCCGAATCCGGTCGCTCCCCACGAGACCAGCTGCACGATCAGGACCGCGAAGCCGATGAGGAATAGCGCGAGCCCGGCGAGCGAAAGAGACTCCAGCGAGGTGCGCTCGGCAAGCCACGAGAATCCTCGGCTTCGAGGAAGCCGGAACCCCTCCCTCTCGGCGTACATCTTCGTAAGGATCGCGAAGAGAACAGCCTGATAGCCCACGACAGCCAGAGCCGAGAGGTATACCTGGCTAGCCACGTCGAATCCCACGCCCGCGATGCTCGTCGGCCAGAAGAGGAGGAGCAGCGTGCCGAGCACGCCGATGATGAGAGCGGTCAGGCCGGGGACCAGGAACAGCCAGCGCGGACTGAAGATCAGCAGGAATCGCAGGTGCCGCCATCCGTCTCGCCAACTGCGCAGGTGCGGGGGCCGACTGCGTCCGTCCTTGCGAAGGGTGGTCGGAACCTCACTGACGGCGAGGCCCGCGAGCGTCGACTTGACCACCATCTCGCTGGCGAACTCCATACCCGTCGTCTGCAACTCCATGTTCACCATCGACTGACGGTTGAATCCACGCAGTCCGCAGTGGAAGTCGCGGATCGGCGAGCGGAACAGCATCCGACCGATCCAGGTGAGCACGGGGTTGCCCAGGTACTTGTGCAGGGGCGGCATCGCACCCGGCTCGATCCCACCGAGGAACCGGTTGCCCATCACGAGGTCATCGCCCGCGCGCAGTCGCTCCACGAACGGATCGAGGCGCGTGAAGTCATAGCTGTCGTCCGCGTCGCCCATGATGACGTAACGTCCGCGCGCCGACTCCATCCCGCCGATCAGGGCTGCGCCATAGCCCTTGACGGGGATATCGGCCACCCGGGCACCATGGGCGCGGGCGATGTCCTGAGATCCG
>WOYR01000259.1 GCA_011620705.1 Microbacteriaceae bacterium
CGATGCCGAAGAAGTAGCCGTCGCCGCGCACGTCGCCGACGATCGGCAGGTCGAGCAGCTTCTCCAGGGTCGCGCGGAAGATCGGCGAATTCTCGCGGACCCGCTCGTTGAGCTTCTCCTCCTCGAAGATGTCGAGGTTCTCGAGCGCGACCGCGGCGGAGACGGGATGCCCGCCGAAGGTGTAGCCGTGGGAGAACGACGTCGTGCCGTGGCGGAAGGGCTCGTAGATCCGATCGCTGATGATGGTGGCGCCGATGGGGGAGTAGCCGGACGTCATCCCCTTCGCGCAGGTGATCATGTCCGGCACGTAGCCGTACTCGTCGCAGGCGAACATGTGGCCGATGCGCCCGAAGGCGCAGATGACCTCGTCGCTGACGAGCAGCACATCGTACTTGTCGCAGATGGCGCGCACCTGCTGGAAGTAGCCGGGCGGCGGCGGGAAGCATCCGCCCGAGTTCTGCACCGGCTCGAGGAAGATCGCCGCGACGGTCTCAGGACCCTCGAAGAGGATCATCTCCTCGATGCGGTTCGCGGCCCAGACGCCGAACTCCGCCTCTGTGCCCGAGAAGCCCATCTCCTCGGCACGGTAGTAGTTCGTGTTCGGCACGCGGAAGCCTCCTGGCGTGACCGGCTCGAACATCTCCTTCATGGCCGGGATGCCGGTGATCGCCAGCGCCCCCTGGGGCGTGCCGTGGTACGCGACCGCCCGGGAGATCACCTTGTGCTTGGTGGGCCGGCCCTGCAGCTTCCAGTAGTGCTTGGCGAGCTTGAAGGCGGTCTCGACCGCTTCGCCGCCGCCGGTGGAGAAGAACACGCGGTTGAGGTCGCCGGGGGCGTAGCCGGCGAGGCGGTCGGCCAACTCGATGGCCGATGGATGCGCGTACGACCAGATCGGGAAGAAGGCGAGCTCCTCGGCCTGGCGCGCCGCCGTCTCGGCCAGGCGCCTGCGGCCGTGGCCCGCGTTCACCACGAACAGGCCGGACAGCCCGTCGAAGTACTTCCTGCCCGTCGAGTCCCAGATGTGATGGCCCTCGCCCTTCACGATGATGGGGGCGCCGTTCGCCTCCACCGAGGACTGGCGGGTGAAATGCATCCACAGGTGGTCCTTCGCCATCTGCTGGAGCTCGGCATCGCTGTGCTTCGAGCCGGTGATGCTGACGGGAGTGTCGATGGACATGCTGGCTTCCTTACCTGGTTCCCCAGTTGTAGAACTGCTTGTGCAGTCGGAGGTAGACGAAGGTCTCGGTGGACTGCACGCCCTCGATCCCTCGGATCCGCTGGTTGAGCAGCTCGATCAGGTCGTCGTCGTTCTCGCAGACCACCTCGGCGAGGATGTCGAAGCTGCCGGCGGTCAGCACGACATAGTCGACGGCGGGGATCTCGCCGAGAAGCCGCGCGACGCGCGTGGTGTCGCCGGCGACCCGGATGCCGATCATGGCCTGGCGGTAGAAGCCCAGCTGCATCGGGTCGGTGACCGCGACGACCTGCATGACCCCTGACTCCTGCAGCTTCTGCACGCGCTGCCGCACGGCGGCCTCGCTCAGGCCGACCGCCTTGCCGATCTCGGCGTAACTGCGCCGGCCGTCGCTCTGCAGCTGCTCGATGATCGCCTTCGAGACGTCGTCGAGGACGAGGGGCTTGGCACGGGCCGACATGCTTCGATTCTGTCAGCCGCATTCCTCGTTTACAAGCGAATCCGCACTTCCAAGGGGTTGAGAGTAACGGAATCGGTCGTGATGGGCCTGGTTTCCTGCGGGGGCATCGCCGTATCCTGATCGCATGGCTGAACAGACCCTGCGCAATTTCATCAATGGCGAGTACGTCGAGGCGAGGAGTGACAGCACCTTCGACGTCATCGATCCGGCGACCGAGAAGGGCTACGCGATCTCCCCGGTCTCCGGGAAGGCCGATGTGGATGCCGCATACGCCGCCGCCGCGACCGCGTTCGAGGTGTGGGGCGAGACGACCCCGGCCGAGCGCCAACTAGCGCTGTTCCGCATCGCGGACGTCATGGAGCGGCGCGCCGAGGAGTTCGCCGACCTCGAGTCGCAGGACACCGGCAAGCCGCGCGCCACCCTCGTCGCCGACGAGATCCTGCTCTCGGTCGACCAGCTGCGCTTCTTCGCCGGCGCAGCGCGCGTGCTCGAGGGCCGGGCGACGGGCGAGTACATGAAGGACCACACCAGCTCGATCCGCCGCGAGCCGATCGGCGTGATCGGCCAGGTCACCCCCTGGAACTACCCGCTCAACATGGCGGTGTGGAAGATCGCCCCTGCGATCGCGGCCGGCAACACCACGGTGCTGAAGCCCTCGGACACCACGCCCCAGTCGACGCTGCTGCTGGCGGAGATCGCTGCAGAGTTCCTGCCGGCCGGCGTGCTCAACGTGATCACCGGCGACCGCACGACCGGTGCATCGATGATCGATCACCCGACGCCGCAGATGGTGTCGATCACCGGCTCGGTGCGTGCGGGCATGGAGGTGGCCAAGTCCGCGGCGGGCGACCTGAAGCGCGTCCACCTCGAGCTCGGCGGCAAGGCCCCCGTGATCGTGTTCGACGACGCCGACATCGCCAAGGCGGTCGAGGGCATCGCGGCCGCCGGCTACTTCAACGCGGGGCAGGACTGCACCGCCGCCACCCGCATCCTGGTGCAGGAGGGGGTGCACGACGAGTTCCTCGCGGCGATGACCGCCTATGTGAAAGCCAACGTCGCCACCGGCGACCCGCACTCGGCCGACACCTTCTACGGGCCGGTGAACAACGCGAACCAGCTCGAGAGGGTGATGGGCGTCATCGAGGCGCTGCCGGAGAACGCGACGATCGAGACCGGCGGCCTGCGCAAGGCGGGCGCCGGGTACTACATCGAACCGACCGTGGTCAGCGGACTGGAGCAGAGCGACGACGCCGTGCAGAACGAGATCTTCGGGCCGGTCGTCACCATCCAGAAGTTCACGGATGAGGCCACCGCCCTGCTCTGGGCCAACGGCGTGCAGTACGGGCTCTCGTCCAGCGTGTGGACCAAGGACCACGGCCGCGCGATGCGCTTCGCCAAGCACCTCGACTTCGGCTGCGTGTGGATCAACACGCACATCCCGCTGGTCGCCGAGATG
The DNA here is from genome assembly GCA_011620705.1 of Microbacteriaceae bacterium. Taxonomy (GTDB): domain Bacteria; phylum Actinomycetota; class Actinomycetes; order Actinomycetales; family Microbacteriaceae; genus Lysinimonas. The sequence continues at coordinate 3,112 of WOYR01000259.1, forward strand.
CCGCACGGCGGCTTCAAGCACTCCGGCTACG
>WOYR01000138.1 GCA_011620705.1 Microbacteriaceae bacterium
TCGGTGCGGTGATGACGGCCCCGACCACGGATGCTGCCGCGCCAGCGCCCTGGCTCGCATCAGTCGCCGCGACGGTTCGGGCGGGCGGGCTTTCCGTCGATGCCGCTGACGCGATCCGCGTGGGGCTGGGAGTGCCTGACGACTTCGTTTCCGCAGAGTCGCTGCGTATGGCGGCTGATGCTCTTCTGGTTCTCGCGTCGTCACTGACCATCGAGCAACTCGCGGTTCGGGCGCGCGACGAACGCGCCGAACTGGATGCCGCGCAGGTGCGCGACCGCGAGCAGGCGCTCCGGGATCGACGCTTCCTGCGGGTCGTGCCGCAATCCGACGGGATGACGCGGCTGGCAGGGTTGCTCGACCCCGAGTCGGCCGCCATCGTGATCGGCGCGTACGACGCGGCCACTTCGCCACTGCAGGGTGGCCCTCGATTCATCGATCCCGACTCGGTGGACCGCGCCGAGCGGCTGCTCGCAGACGAGCGCACCATCGAGCAGATCGCCCTCGACGCGTTCGTCGATATCGTCCGCCTCGGCACCGAGGTCGCACCTGACGCGTTGCTCGGCTCGAAGAAGCCGGCGGTGCGGATGCTCGTCACCGAACGTGACCTCGCTTCGCGTCACGGCGTAGCTCGCATCGAAGGGCAAACCGACCCGGTCAGCATCGACACCGTCGAGCGGCATGCCTGCGAAGCCGGGATCATTCCCGTCCTCTTCGATGGGGCCCTCCAAGTCGTCAACCTGGGCCGGGCCCGACGGCTCTTCACCCCGCGGCAACGCATCGGTCTCGCGGCTCGGGATGGTGGATGCCTCTTCCCCGGCTGCGACAGGCCACCGTCCTGGTGCGAAGCGCACCACATCAACGAGTGGAAGCGCGATGGCGGCCGAACGGACATCGCCGACGGAGTGCTCCTCTGCCGACACCATCATCTGCTGACCCACAACAACGGATGGCGGGTCACTCGGCACCAAGCCGACTACTTCGTGGTGCCGCCACCCGACCTCGACACGAAACAGACACCCATTCCGGCACCGAGCAAGAGTGCGGTGATGCGCCGAGTGCGCTCGCAACAGCTCGCCTCTGCGTGACGCTGCGTGACGCACGCCGGGCGGTCGCATAGCGCTCGCGGGGCGCTCGCATGGCGCGGGGCCGGGCGTCGATCGCGTGACGCTCGCATGACGCGGGGCCGGGCGTCGATCGCTCAGACGCCGGCCCCGTGAGCGATCGCTACTGCAACGCGATGCTCCAGTTGCCGGTCGAGGTCACTGCGACGAGCGACGGCCCGGCCGCCCAGCGCACGACACCGTCATAGGCGCCGATCTCGTTGACCGCCAGATTCGACGTGTTGCCGTACTCCCAGACGACGAAGTTGTCGCCGCCGTCGTTGTGGATCTTCGCCCCGCCGGCCTTGCCGTCGTAGACGAGCACGTCATCCCCGGAACCGGTCGCGCCGGCCTCGGTGAACTGTCGCAGGGCGCGGATCGAGTGGAGGGTGACCGTCCACGAACCGCTCGAAGTGATCTGCAACTGAGCAGTGTGTTGGTTCGACTGGATGTCGAAAAGCACCGTGCCCTTGTAGCCGCCGATCGTGTTCACCAGCAGTCCGAGCTGTTGCACGTTCGAGTCGAGCGACCAGACCACGAAGTTGTCGCCGCCGCTGTTCGTGATCGTCGCGATGCCGGGGGAGTCGGAACCGTCGGGCAGCGTGATCGGGATGATCGAGTCGCCCGAGCCCGAGAAACTGGCATCTGCCGGAACCGGCGCCACGGTCGGGGTGGGCGACGGCGTGACTTTCGGCGTGCTGACCGATCCCGAGGAGCTCGATCCGGGTCCGGCGCCGTCGCTCGCGATGTCCGACGACGAATTGTGCGCCGCCCCAGTGATCGCGCCGATGCTCACGATGATCGCCACCAGCAGCGAGACAGCACCCAGGATGACGCCCGCCAGCGCGAAGCCGCGGCGCGGGGTTTTGCGGGTGAGGGCGACGATCCCCAGTACGGCGGCGAGGATCGCGGGGACGAACGCTCCGAAGCTCGGGCCGGGGATGATCGCGAAGACGGCCGCCACGATGCCGATCACGAGGGCGGCGACGGCGATGCCGGACTTCGGGGGAGCGGGCGGCGCGGCTTCGGGTGGCGCAGCGACGGGCGGCGCGGCTGCGGGCGGCGCGGCTTCGGGTGGCGCAGCGACGGGCGGTGCCGCTGCGGGCGCTGGCGGAGTCGGAGGTTCGGTTGCTGCGGGTTCGGGGCTGTTGATGTCGGACACTGTGTCTCCTTGCGAGTGACTGCACCGTATCCGGGGATGCGGGACCCGCCGAGTGGCAAGTCGAGCAGTTCATCGGGAGCCACCGACATTCCGCGCGGTCACGCCGCCAGAGTGCGCACCCTGAGCTCGGGAAAGCGGCTGAAGTCGCGGTCGAAGGTCACGAACTCGTCGACGCCGTGGTCGAGGCAGATGGCGGCGATCTTCGCGTCATGGACCATCGGGCCGGTGATGTCCCCGTCTCGCAGGAGTCGCGACAGGGTGGCCCAATGATGATTTGTTTCGGAGAGAAGCGTGACTGACGGGGATTCGAGCCACGCGTCGATCTGGTCTCGGACCGCTGCGGCGCTCGGCACCATCGGAAAGAGGTTGCGTCGTGTCACCGTGCCGTAGAACTCGTGAATGCACGGCCAGGCGATAGCCCACGGGACGGCCGAAGACGCGAGTTCATCGACGAGCGCAGAACACACGGCGTGAAAGGGCGAGTTCGAGAGATAAGCATGGACGAGGACGTTCGAGTCGACGGAACGCATGTCACCACTCGATCTCGCGCTCATTGGACTCGCGGATGAGCCTGTTGAGCTCGGCGGGGTCGATGTCGGGGTTCCACCCGGGAACGCTCATGTCGCGGAGTTTGAATGGTTTTCGAGGCGTCGCTTCGTCTTCCACGACGAGACGCGTCAGCGCCTCTCGCACGAGTTCACGAGAGGTGGTTCCGCGGGCCCGGGCGATGCGCTTCACGTCGGCGACCAGCGTCTCGGGCAGGTCGAAGGTGGTCTTCATGGGCATCATCGTAGCCTTGCAATACTGCTAGCAGTATTGTTTGCCGCTCACCGGGACCCCTGAATTCGGGTCAGTTATGACCCT
>WOYR01000151.1:0-1908 GCA_011620705.1 Microbacteriaceae bacterium
GACAACATCTGATGGGCACGGTCGTCTGATGGAGTGGTCGCGCGGTTTCCGGGTCCTCCTGCGGGTGTGCATGTGGATCGGCTTGGCGATCCTCTACATCCCGCTCATCCTGATCGTCGTCAACTCCTTCAACTCCTCGAAGACCTTCTCGTTCCCGCCGACCGGATTCACCCTGGAATGGTGGATGGCGGCGGCCCATAGCACGGGAGCGCTCAACGCACTCGCCACCTCCGTCGCCGCCGGGCTGGGTGCGACCGTCATCGCGCTCCTGCTGGGGACGATGGCCGCGTTCGCCGTGCAGCGCTACCGCTTCTTCGGCCGGCAGACCGTCAGCTTCCTGGTGGTGCTGCCGATCACCTTCCCCGGCATCGTCACCGGCCTGGCGCTGCTGGCATCGTTCACGAACCTCCTCGGGCCGCTGGGCGTCGGTCTCGGGATCGGCACCGTCATCATCGGACACGCCACCTTCTGCATCGTGATCGTCTTCAACAACGTGCAGGCGCGGCTGCGCCGGATGGGCACCTCGCTCGAGGAGGCATCGGCCGACCTGGGCGCCACGGGCTGGCAGACGTTCCGCTACGTCACGTTCCCGAGCATCCGCGGGGCGTTGGCGGCAGGGGCCCTGCTCGCCTTCGCGCTCAGCTTCGATGAGATCGTGGTGACCACCTTCACCGCGGGTCCGGAGGTGCAGACGCTGCCGATCTGGATCTTCGGCAACCTGTTCCGCCCGAACCAGGCCCCGGTGGTGAACGTGGTCGCGGCAGTGCTGACGATCGTCGCGATCGTGCCGGTCTGGCTGAGTCAGCGGATCGCGGGAGACTCGATCACGAGCCGGGTGTGACCGGCGGCTCGACCAGCAGGTGGTAGCAGCGGGTCAGTCGCGCCCGCCACCAGTTGCCGCGGTCGTGAGAGGCCGCGCGCTCGACGAGCACGCGCTCGTCCACCTCGACCCGGCGCACCTCGATCGAGCCCGCGACGGCCACCAAGGGCTCGACCGCGACATCCTCGTCGAACAGTCCCACCGTCGCCAGCCCGCAGTCGTAGTTCAAGTCCGGGATCGCTGCTGCCAGCGCGGCGCCCATCGAGATCCCGACGGAGGTCTCGAGCGCGCTGGAGACGACGACCGGCAGTCCGGCCTCGGCGACGATCCCGAGAGCGCGGTGGATGCCGCCGAGGGGCTGGGCCTTGATCACGAGGATGTCGGCGGCACCTGCCCGGGCCACCGCGAGCGGATCCTCCGCCTTGCGCACGCTCTCGTCGGCGGCGATCGGCAGAAGCCAGTCGCGCAGCCGCCCGCGCAGTTCGACGAGCTCCTCGATCGTGGCGCACGGCTGCTCCAGGTATTCCAGGTCGAAGGCGGCGAGGGTGTGCGCGGCGTGCTCCGCCTCGTCCACGTTCCAGCCGCCGTTCGCATCCAGCCGGATGCGGCCCTCCGGCCCGAGGAAGGCGCGCACCGCCCTCACCCTGGCCACGTCATCCGCGAGCCCCTGTCCCGGCTCGGCCACCTTCACCTTCACCGTGCGGGTCCCGGCGTACCGCGCCAGCACCCTCTCGACAGACTCGGGACTCACGGCGGGCAGTGTCGCATTCACCGGGATGCGGTCGCGCAGGGCGGGCGGGGCGGCGTTCCAGCCGAAGTCGATCGCGGCGGCCAGCCAGGCCGCCGACTCCTCGTCGCCGTACTCGGTGAACGGCGAGAACTCGGTCCAGCCCTGCGGTCCGCGCAGCAGCATCGCCTCCCGCAGTTCGATCCCGCGAAAGCGGGTGACGAGCGGAAGCGCGACCACCTGCGCCTCGGCGAGAAGCTCGTCGAGTGACGGCAGGGCGGCGGGCGGCGACGCGGCAACAGGCGGCGGCATGCAGTCAGTCTGCACCCGAGCCGCTGTGCTCGCACCGTGCTGCGCTCGC
>WOYR01000151.1:2008-4495 GCA_011620705.1 Microbacteriaceae bacterium
GATGGCCTCGAGCCCGGCATGACGATCGTGCGGCGAGTGCGCGGTCCGCGCCGCTGGCCGGGGATCGTGTCGGGGGTGCTCGCGCTGCTGATGCTCGCCGCCACCGGCATCGGCATCCAACTCGCCGCGCAGGCGCAACTGCAGCTGTCCACATACTGCGCCTACGCCGCGATCGCGCTGAGCATCGCCGCCCTGGTCTTCGGGCTGGTCGCCATCGTCACGCGCCGGGGCCGTGGCGCCGGGATCGCGGGCGCGATCGTCGCCGTGCTGGGCAACCCGCTCGTGCTGCTGTACGGCTTGAGCGCGCTGAGCGGAGGCTCGTGATGTGCACCGCAGCCGCTGTGGTCGCGGTCCGATGAGGAGGCTGCGCGTCGTCCCGGCGGGCGAGGGAGTGTTCGCCGAACTGAGGGAGGCTCTTGCAGGTGGCGATGCGATCCTCGTCGGCGAGCCGAGCCCCGAGCTGCCGGACCACGTCGAGCAGCGCATCGCCCTGGTCGTCGAGACCAGCGGCTCGACCGGCCGCCCGAAGCGCGTCGCCCTCTCCGCCGACGCCCTGCTCGCGAACGCGGCGGCGAGCGAATCCGCGCTGGGCGGCCCCGGGCAGTGGGTCCTGGCGCTGCCGACGCACTACATCGCGGGCCTCAACGTGCTCGCGCGCTCGCTGGCCGCCCAGACCGAGCCGGTGACGGTCGCGGGGAAGCACTTCACGGCATCCGCATTCCTCGACGCCGTGGATCGGATGTCGCAGCCCGAGCGCTTCACCTCCCTGGTGCCCGCCCAGCTCGCGACGCTGCTCGAGGATCGTGCCGCCTCCAGGGCCCTCGCCGGATTCGCGGCCGTGCTCGTCGGCGGCCAGGCGACGCCGGGTCAACTGGTCGACCGGGCGGCGGGCGCCGGCGTGCGGGTGCGGCGCAGCTACGGCTCCAGCGAAACGAGCGGCGGCTGCGTCTACGACGGCGTGCCGATCGGGACGACCGCGGTGCGGATCGTCGACGGCGAGATCTGGTTGGGCGGACCGAGCCTGGCGGAAGGGTACCTCGGCGATCCCGAGCTGACGGCGGAGCGTTTCGTGAGCGACGGCGGGGTGCGCTGGTTCCGCACTGCCGACGGCGGCGAGTTCGACGGCTCGACCTTGACCGTCACCGGGCGCCGAGACGATGTGCTCATCTCGGGCGGGGTGAAAGTGGCCGTCGCCGCGGTCGAGCGGGTGGTGCGGGAGCAGCCGGGCCTCTCCGACGCGGTCGTCGTGGCTGTGCCGGACGCGCGCTGGGGCGAGGTCCCGGTCGCGGCGACGGCATCCCGCGACATCGATGCGGACGCCGCATCCGCCGCCGTCACGGCCGAGCTGGGTGTCGCCGCACGCCCCCGCCTCGTGCAGCTGGACGCGCTCCCCCTGCTGGCCAGCGGCAAGCCCGACCGGCTCGCGATCCGTGCTGCGGTGCTCGGGCTGCTGGAGAAAGGCCCTCGGAGCCCTCGCGGATAGACTGCCGCCGTGGTGAAGCAGCAGCGGATGGACCCGAGGCGGATCGAGCGGGCGAGGCGGTCCGGCACGACCCCGTCCAAGCCCACCTCCGGGCGCAACAGGGGCAAGAGCGGCCGGCCGGGGGGGCGCAAGGCGGGCGAGGTCCGTCCGGCGACGCTCGGCACCTGGATCGCAGGCGCGCGGCCGCAGACGCTCCTGCTCGCGATCGCACCGGTCGCGGTCGGGCTGGGCACGGCATCCGTCGAACTCAGCCAGTGGTACGAGCACTGGTTCCGAGCGGTGCTGGCGTTGATCGTCGCGCTCGCGCTGCAGATCGCCGTCAACTATGCGAACGACTACTCGGATGGCATCCGCGGCGTCGACACCAATCGCGCCGGTCCTCCGCGGCTGGTCGGCTCCGGCAGGGCCAGGCCCCGTGCGGTGCTGACGGCCGCGCTGGTGTTCTTCGGGATCGCGGCAGTGGCCGGCGCCATCCTGATCTGGCGGAGCGGTGAATGGTGGCTGTTCGCGGTCGGCGTTGTCGCCTTCGCTGCGGCCTGGTTCTACACCGGCGGCAAGCATCCATACGGCTACTACGCGCTGGGCGAGTTGGCGGTCTTCCTCTTCTTCGGCATCGTCCCGGTCGCGGGCACCATGTACACGCAGAGCGGAACGGTCAACGTGGAGGGGTGGCTCGGCGGCGTGGCGATCGGTGCGTTCGCCTGCGCGGTGCTCGTGGTCAACAACCTGCGCGACCGCGAGCGCGACGCGGTCAGCCGCAAGCGCACCCTCGCCGTCCTGCTGGGCGACACGCCCACCCGCGCGCTCTACGTGGTGCTGATGCTCGTGCCTCTTGCGCTGCTCGCCTTCTACGGTCTGTTCTACCCGCTGGCGTGGTTCGTCTACTTCATAGCGCTCGCCGTGCTCCCGGCGATCCTCATCGTGATCACCGCCAAGACGTCGCAGGAGTTCGTCACCGCCATGAAGATCACCCTGTTCAGTGCCTTCGCCTACGGGCTCGCGCT
>WOYR01000151.1:4595-15129 GCA_011620705.1 Microbacteriaceae bacterium
CTGATGCGGCTCAGTCGCCGCGGGCCGCATCCTCGACGTCCTCGTCGCTGCCGGTCTTCGCGACCGGCGCCTTGGCTGCGCCCGTCCTCGCCTCGGCGACCGAGAGCGCGACCCGGTCCCGCAGCGGCTTGAAGAAGATGTACGAGATGCACAGCGCGAGCACCGCGGCGGTGACGGCGGCGATCGCCCATGCCGGGTTCAGGCCGATCGTCGCGGTCACGGCGTAGAGCGCGGCGAAGAGCACCAGGAACACGCCGATCCGGAGGCCGGAGTACAGGATCCACGCGCGCACGGGAGCCAGTCTAAGCGCCGTACCGGTGAGCCGATCTAGACTCCCAGCATGGCTAAGGTGCTCGCTCCGATCATCGTGCTGCTGATGATCTTCGCGGTCGTCGACATCGCGGTGATCGAGCGCGATCGCATCCGGGGTCTGCCGCGCGGCCTGTGGCTGGCGCTCGCGATCGTGCTGCCGGTGGTGGGGCCCGTGCTCTGGTTCTTCGTCGGCCGTCTGCGCAAGGGCGAAGGGATGGCGCCGTCGGCTGCCGCGTCCGCCCCGCGCCGCGCCGGCCCGATCGCCCCCGACGACGACCCGGAATTCCTCGGTCGGCTGCGCCGCGAGCAGGAGCAGGAGAAGCGCATCCGCGAGCTCGAGAGAAAGCTCAACGAGTCCCGCGATGACAAGCCGGGGGACTGACCGCCGCGGGTTCGGAGCGCAGTCGCCCGCCCGCCCCGCCTCTCCGGCGAGCGCTGTCGCCACGGCCATGCTCGGCGAATTCGTGCAGCGCGGCGTCACCGAGCTCGTCCTCAGCCCGGGTTCGCGCTCGCAGGCGCTGGCGCTCGCTGCCGCCCGGTTCGAGCGTGCGGGGCTGCTGAACCTCCGGGTGCGCATCGACGAGCGCTCCGCCGGCTTCCTCGCTCTCGGCCTCGCCGTTGAGACGGGGCGCCCCGTCCTGCTCGTCACCACCTCGGGAACCGCGGTCGCCGAGCTGCACCCCGCGGTGCTGGAGGCGGCCCACTCCGGCGTGCCCCTGATCGTCCTGAGCGCCGACCGGCCCGAGGAGCTGCGCGGCATCGGCTCCAACCAGACGACCGTGCAGCGGGGGATCTTCGGGGCTGCTTCCGAGAGATCCTGGGAGATCGACGCCCCGGTGGGCGACCCGGGCGAGGAGGACGCCGCCCGAGCGCTCGTCACCGAAGTGCTGGCAGGCATCCGCGGGCCGCGTCATGTGAATCTGGCTTTCCGGGAGCCGCTGTCGGCTCCGCAGCCGCTGCCCGACATCGAGCAAGGGGTCTGGCAGCCGACGCCGGCGCCGCTCGAGGTGCTCGAACTGCAGCCGCGGCCCGGCACGGTCGTCGTTGCGGGAACGGGGGCGGGAGGGGTGGCCGAGGCCGCCGCCCGGGCTCTTGGCGCTCCGCTGCTGGCCGAGGTGAGCAGCGGCGCGCGCTTCGGGCCGAACCTGGTCGCGGCCTACCGCCAGGTGATCGGGTCCGGGAACTTCGGGAACCGGGTCGAGCGCGTCGTGGTGTTCGGGCATCCGACCCTCAGCCGCGAGATCCCGGCGCTGATCCAGCGCGACGGGGTCGAGGCGATCGTCGTCAGGAGCCCCGGACGCGAGGACTACAACCCGGGCCACCGGGTGAGCCGCTTCGCGGATGCCGTCGCTATCGCCGACGATCCGGCCGCCGTTGAGGCCTCCCGCGGGTGGGTCGGGCGCTGGGTGATGGCCTCGCGCGCGATCCTCGATGGACTGGATGACGCGGCTCCCGGCGCAGTCCTGAGCGACGATTACCGCCAGCGCGCCGCTTTCGCGCGCACCCAGCTGGCGGCGCTGCGCGCCCCGGTCACGCGGCGGAGCCTCGCGCTCGCGGTCTGGAATGCCAGCTGGCCGCACGACCGCCTCGTGCTGGCGTCGTCGCGGCTCATCCGCGAGCTCGACCAGGTGGTGCCGGGCAAGAAGATCCCCGTGCATGCCAACCGCGGCCTGGCCGGCATCGATGGCACGATCGCGACCGCAACCGGGATCGCGCTGGCGCAGCAGGCGGGCGGGCCAGGGTCGGGCGGTGACGCACGCGGCATCACCCGCGTTCTGCTCGGCGACCTGGCGATGCTGCACGACGCCGGCTCGATGGCTCTCGGCGTCGGCGAGCCGCGTCCGAACATGCAGCTCGTCGTCGGCAACGACGGCGGCGGCACGATCTTCGACGGGCTCGAGGTGGCGGGTTCCGCGGAGGCCGCACTGTTCGATCGCGTCATGCTCACCCCGCAGCGGGTCGACCTCGAAGCGCTCGCGACGGCGTACGGCTGGGAGTACCGGAGGGTGGTCCATCGCGGCGAGCTGGGCCCCGCCCTGACCCCGTCCCCCGGCCAGGTGCTGATCGAGGTGCCGCTGTCCCGCTGAGTGATGTCGCCGCCCATCGCGGCGCGCCGGGGTGAGCCCGGGTCAGAGCGCGAGGGCCTGTCGAAGTCCGGAATCCACTTCACTCAGCAGGTGAGCAGGAAGCTCGGACGCGGGGTCGTCCAGTGTCGAACGGTCGAGTGTCAGCAGTTGCGTGACGTTCACGACCGAGTCCTTGGGCAATCCCGATGCGCTGGCGGGGATGAACACGTTACCCGGCAATTCGGCCAACCGGGTGTTGGAGGTGATGATGGCGATTGTCAACGTGGAGATCCCGCTGCGCAGGTAAGGATCAGCCTGGATGACGAGAACCGGTCGGCGCTTCGCCGGTGCGCTGCCCAGCGGGAGGCCCAACTCGGCCCAGCAGATCGATCCCCTGCTGATCGAACCATGGCCGGTCACCATTCGTCGGCCTCGGTGAGCGCCGTCAGGCGCCCGGCACCGATTTCGCCGAGCCGGGTCGATTCGCGCCGTGCGTCATCACCGGAGCGTTCGAGAGCTGCGTCAACCGCCGCCGTGAGCCCCTCGGACTCGATCTCCCTGAGCCATCGAGCGGCCGCGGTGCTGTAGAACTCGGATCGGCTGATGCCGAGGCGCGCCGCCCATCGGTCGACGCTCGCAAAGGTGCCGTCGGGCACCGAGATGGCGGTCTTCATGCGAGAAGTATAACGCGGTATAACTAGATCCGATCCTGTCATCATGATCGAGATCCTGCTCGAGTCGCGCCGTCGGCTCCGGTCACTTGGATGCGCTGGTGCGACCCGGTTGGCCCCTGATCCTGGGGAGGGAAGGGCCGCCGCCTCAGGCACTAGCGTGGCCCCATGAGCCACCTCCGCGGCGTCGAACCCCTCCTGCGCGCCGGCGACGACGTCGACCTCGCGGCGGTGGACACGGCATCCACCCCCGGATTCGACGGCCCCGGCAAGGGAAGCGGCAAGAAGGAGGGCGAGAAATCGCTCGCCGCCGGCGCCGGCGAACTCGCCGAGCTGCAGGAGAAGCTCTACGTCAACGGGCTGCTGGGCGACCGGCGGCGGGTGCTGCTGGTGCTCCAGGCGATGGACACCGCCGGCAAGAGCGGCGTCGTCGGGCACGTGGTCGGCTCGGTGAATCCCTACGGCGTGCACATCGCGTCGTTCAAGGCGCCGACCGCCCAGGAGGAGGCGCACGACTTCCTCTGGCGCATCCGCAAGCAGCTGCCGGAGCCCGGGATGCTCGGCGTCTTCGACCGCTCGCACTACGAGGACGTGCTGGTGCAGAAGGTGCGCCGCTTCTCGACGCCCGAGGTGATCGAGGCGCGCTACGGGCAGATCGTGGAGTTCGAGAACCAGCTGGTGGCCGACGGCACCACCGTCGTCAAGGTCATGCTGCACATCTCGCAAGGCGAGCAGAAGAAGCGCCTGGCCGCGCGCCTCGACGACCCGACCAAGCACTGGAAGTTCAACCCGGGCGATCTGGACGACCGGGTGCTGTGGCCGGCCTTCATGGAGGCGTACCAGATCGCGATCCGGCGCACCTCGACGGATGCCGCCCCCTGGTACGTGGTCCCCGCCGACCGCAAGTGGTACGCGCGACTGGCGGTGCAGCAGCTGCTGCTGGATGCGCTGGGCGACCTCCGGCAGGACTGGCCGGCCGCAGACTACGACGTGGCGGCGCAGAAGAAGAGGCTGGCTGCCGAGTAGCCGCCGGTGACTGGCGGATCGGCTCGGCGCCGACTCCGCCAGGACCGGGCGGCGTCCGGGACCGACGGCAGCCGCGCGTGGTCCCCTAGCATGAGCCCATGCCGTCAGCGGGTCAGCGCGTCAACCCTTCGTTGTTCAACGAGGATGCCCGACTGCCGTACAACCTGCGGGTGCTCGATTTTCAATCGGCGATGCAGGACATCTATGACTTCTTCAACGACGTGAACTCCTTCTTGCGGGGCCGAGGGTTGTCGCGCCTGGACGACATGCTGCGGCCTGCGAACCTCTCCGGAACCGTCTCGGACATGCTCACGGAGTCGCTGGCCAAGCACTCCCGCTCGCTCGTCGTGAACGGCTACCACAATGGCCATCCCGACCTGATTGTCGAAGGCCGCTACCCGAACGATCGGGTGAAGTCGGGCGATGAAGGCGTGGAGATCAAGTCGACCAGGAAGGCAGGCGGCGCTGTCGATACCCACGGCGCTCGCAAGCAGTGGATGTGCGTCTTCGTCTACGAGGTGGACAACGACAGCGAGCCGGTTGGGAGTCGGGCCCCCCTGAGGTTTCGCGAGGTCTACCTGGGCGAAGTCGAGGTGGGTGACTTTCGAAAGAACGAGCGCGGCGAGCTCGGAACTCGGACGGCGACGTTAGATCGCGACGGAATCGCGAAACTCCGAAACTCCTGGGTCTACCTCGACCGTTAGACCCTTGTCCGGCAAGTGCGCGAGCCGAGCGATGGATTGCTTGGCCAGATCCACATACACCGGATCGAGTTCAACGCCCATGGACTGGTAACCGACAGCTTCCGCGGCTGCCAGCGTCGAGCCGGAACCCGCAAAGGGATCCAAGACGATGCCCTCCCCGGTCGGGAGGATTGCTCGGACGACTTGGCGGAGAAAGGCCTGTGGCTTCAACGACGGATGGTTGGCGATCGCTCGCTCTCGCGATTGTGTGGGGCTGGACCTGATGACATCGCCGAACGGCTGCTGGCCCGAAATCCGCCTCAGCCCACCTGTTCCGTGCCTGCGCAGATTCGACGCGACTGTTCCCTCGAACGGCTTGCGGAACAGGAGCCAAGGCTCCCACATCGACCGGGGCATGACGCTCACGTCAGGGAACTCGGCGTGAGCGTTCTTGGGCCGGTCGCCGCCGCGCATCGTTGTGACGAGGCGAACCACCTCACCCCGCCTTTCGAATCCGGCTCGATCGAGAGAGTAGGAAATGAGGTGGCTCACGAGTGGGTTGGCCGCCATGAGGACGTGCGCCCCTGGCAGGAGAACGGGGAGGAGGGCGCCACCCAGCCGGCAGAAGAACGTCTCGATACTGCGGAGGTCCTCATCGTTCAGTGTTGTGAACCGAGGAAGCGGAGACCGCGCGTGACCGTCGAATGATGGTGGGATCCGCCAGTTGCCGCCTCTGCGGCGACGAAGCTTGGCTTGTTCCTCCTCTGAGTATTCGACAAGCCCATAGGGAGGATCTGTCACGACCCCGTGGATGGACTCCCGGGGTTGGGCCTTGAGCCATTCGATCGCGTCGCCCTGGAAGAGCTGGCTTCGCCCATACCGGTAGACGGGCTCGGCCAGCGCTGCTTCGGGAGTCACGTGCGAGGTCACAAGACGATATCTTCCGGGAGAGATTCGCTCAAACAATTCCGGTGTATTCAAACGAAGAGAGGACCGTATCGACGATTCAGGAGGAGGAGAGGACGAGATCCGCTGAAAGTGATCTCGGATCTCAGCGATCGTTGCGCCATGATCCCCGGAACGAGTGAGGCAGTCGACCACCGTATCGCGCACCTGGCCGGGCCTGAAACGGGTCAACATTCACTCCTTGACGTCTAGACGTCACGGTAGTGCGGGCAAGTGACATTCCTGGAGCGGCTCGCTGAGGCCGCGCTCGGGCCCTACCCGAACGCCTCCACGATCGGGCGGAACTTGAGCCGCGTCTCGGCGAGTTCGCGCGCCGGGTCGGAGTCGGCGACGATCCCGGCGCCCGCGTAGGCCGTGATCCTGCCATCCCGGGCGACCTCGGCCGAGCGCAGGGCGATCGCCCACTTGCCGCCCCCGTGGGCATCCACCCAGCCGACCGGTCCGGCGAAGCGTCGGCGGTCGATCGGTTCGAGGTCCCGGATGACGCCCAGCGCCGCCTCGCGGGGCGCCCCCGCGACGGCCGCTGTCGGGTGCAGAGCGGCCGCCAGGTCGAGCGCCGACGAACCGTCGGACAGGGTCCCCTCCACGTCAGAGGCGAGGTGCCAGATGTTCGGCAGCTTGAGCGCGAACGGCAGTTCGCTGGCCACGACGCCGGTCGCGTGGCCGGAGAGCGAGGCGAGCACGCTCTGCACGGCGAAGCGGTGCTCGTCGAGATCCTTGGTGGAGGTCGCGAGCGCGAGGGCCGCGTCGTGGTCGGCCTCGGCATCGGTGCCGCGGCCGATGCTGCCGGCGAGCACGCGCGCGCTGACGATGCCGTGGCTGACGCGCACCAGGGTCTCGGGGCTGGAGCCGAGCAGGCCGTCCACCGCGAACGTCCAGGTGTCGGGGTAGCCGAGGGCCAGCTCGCTCAGCACCCGCCGCAGATCCGCCTGCTCGGGCAGGTGGCCGACGAGATCGCGGGCCAGCACCACCTTGCTGAGCTCCCCTGCCCGGATGCGGCGCACCGCCTCCCCGACCGCGGCCTGGTAGCCGGCGCCGTCCAGCCCGCCCTGGTGCAGCGCGATCCGGTATTCGTCGCCGAGGGGCCGCTTCTCGACCGCCAGTTCGGAGCCGTCGACCCGGGTCACCCAGTTCACCCCGTCGCGGCGGCCAACGATCACCTCGGGCACGATCAGCACGCTGACGGCCTCCGACTCGTCGGCGAAGGCGAAAGCTCCGAAGGCGACGAGCCCGGAGCCGGAGAGGCCGACCGAGTCGGTGACCGCGGCGGCCGCGGCGACCGCGCGCCAGGCGTCCGCAGCATCGCGGATGCGGTCGGGCCCGCGGAACTCCAGCCGGAGGGCCTCGCCGATGCCCGCGACGCCATCGCCGCGGCGGATGAACAGCAACGGCGTGCGCGGGTCGAGGATCGGCAGCAGCGAGGCGATCTCGTGGTCGACCGCGTGGGTTTCGACGGTCAACGCGGGGATGTCCACGTGTTTCAGCCTACGGTGAACCGACGGGCGAGACGCCCGTCGGCGCTGGGTCGCCTCGTCAGCCGGAAATGGCCGCTCGCCCCAAAGCTCCAGCGCGGGTTTCAGTAGGCTGGACAGGTGGCCAGAGCCGAGATGGACAAGCAGCCGGACGAGGTCGCCGGCATGTTCGACGATGTCGCCAAGCACTACGACCGCACCAACGCCGTGATGTCGGTCGGCAACGCGGCGCTGTGGCGGATCGCCACGGTGCGCGCCGTCGACCCGCAGCCGGGTGAGCGCATCCTGGATGTCGCTGCCGGAACGGGCACATCGAGCGCCGCCCTCGGCCGCACCGGTGCCACGGTCGTCGCCGTGGACTTCTCGCCCGGGATGATCGCGGCGGGGCGCCAGCGGCATCCCCGCATCGAGTTCGTGCAGGCGGATGCCGAGAAGCTGCCGTTCGGCGACGACGAGTTCGACGCCGTGACGATCAGTTTCGGACTGCGCAATGTGGAGCATCCGAAGGCGGCGCTCGCGGAGATGTACCGGGTGCTCAAGCCGGGAGGGCGGCTCGTGGTGTGCGAGTTCTCCAAGCCGCCGCGCGCCCTGCTCCGGATGGGATACCAGGCGTACACGAAGTACGTGATGCCGGTGATCGCGAACGTCGTCAGCTCCGATGCCGAGGCCTACGACTACCTCGCAGAGTCGATCAGCAACTGGCCCGATCAGGGCACGCTGAGCCAGTGGATCCGGGGAGTCGGATTCACGCGGGTCGCCTACCGCAACCTGACCGCAGGGGTGGTGGCCCTCCACCGCGGCCGCAAGCCGGAGGACCCCGCCATCCGCGCGTCCACGGCGAAGCGCACAGCGACCAGGGCCCGGTGATCCGGTGAATCCGAGCCCCCGGGTGGCCCGTCGCAGCAACACGCTCAGTTCGTCCCTCGGGCTCGGCGAGAAGCTGTTCGCCTCGAGCGGGGAGCGCAAGTTCGCGGCGGCGATCGAACGCGGTCTGACCGAGGTCGAGCGCGGCCTGCTGGCCGAGATGAGCTTCACCGACGACATCGCGGATGTCACGAGCCGCTACCTGCTCGAGGCGGGCGGCAAACGCGTCCGCCCGACCCTCACGCTCCTCACCGCGCAGCTCGGCTCCGGCAACAACCCTTCCGTGATCCGTGCCGCGGAGGCCGTGGAGCTCACGCACCTCGCCTCGCTGTACCACGACGATGTGATGGACGAGGCGCAGTTGCGCCGTGGCGTCCCGAGCGCGCAGACGGTGTGGGGCAACTCGGTCGCGATCCTCACCGGCGACCTGCTCTTCGCCCGGGCCAGCAAGATCATCGCCAGCCTCGGCGGCCGCGGCCTCGAACTGCAGGCCGAGACCTTCGAACGGCTCGTGCGCGGTCAGCTGCACGAGACGACCGGGCCCAAGCCGGACGAGGATCCGATCGCGCACTATCTGAAGGTGCTGGCCGACAAGACCGGTTCGCTCATCTCGCTGGCGGCTGTGCTCGGAGTGATCTTCTCCGATGCTCCCGAGGATTTCCAGCAGCCGGTGTGGGACTTCGGCGAGCGGCTCGGCGTCGCCTTCCAACTCGTCGACGACATCATCGACCTCTCGGCCGAGAGCGAGCAGACCGGCAAATTGGCGGGAACCGATCTGCGGTCCGGGGTCCCGACGCTGCCGCTGCTGTACCTGCGCCGCGAAGCCTCGACGGATGCCGGGGCTGCCGCACTGCTCGCGCGCATCGAGCTGGACGCCGCATCCGAGTCCGGCTCGGACGCCGAAGCCGACGCGGACTTCGCGGTCGCCGTCGCCCAGCTGCGCGAGCACCGGGTCAGCCATGCCACCCTGGTCGAGGCCCGCCGCTGGGCCGCCGACGCGGTCTCCGCGCTCGATCCTCTTCCGTCCGGGCCTGTCAAGAAGGCCCTCACCCAGTTCGCTGAGGCGATCGTCGAACGCTCGGCCTGAGCCGTGGCATCCGCTCGCCGCACCTGTGAGGACATCGCATGACCACTCTCCGCCTCGCCATCGTCGGCGCGGGCCCCGCCGGCATCTACGCGGCCGACATCCTGCTCAAGCAGGAGCGCGAGTTCGACGTCTCCATCGACCTGTTCGACCAGCTGCCTGCGCCGTACGGGCTGGTCCGGTACGGGGTCGCGCCCGACCACCCGCGCATCAAGGGGATCATCGCCGCGCTGCGCGATGTGCTCGATCGCGGCGACATCCGCATCTTCGGCAATGTGCGATTCGGGCGCGATCTCACCCTGGATGATCTGAAGCAGCACTACAACGCCGTGATCTTCTCGACGGGGGCGATCCGGGATGCGGCACTCGACATCCCCGGCATCGAGCTGCCGCGCAGCTACGGCGCCGCCGATTTCGTCAGCTGGTACGACGGGCATCCCGACTACCCGCGTGACTGGCCGCTCGAATCGGAGTCGGTCGCGGTGATCGGCAATGGCAACGTCGCCCTCGACGTCGCGCGCATGCTGGCCAAGCACCCGGATGACCTGCTGCCGACCGAGATCCCCGCGAACGTCTACGAGGGTTTGAAGAAGTCGCCCGTGACCGACGTGCACGTCTTCGGCCGCCGCGGCCCGATGCAGGTGAAGTTCACGCCGCTCGAGCTGCGCGAGCTCGGCGAGCTGCGCGACGTGGACATGATCGTGCACGATGAGGACTTCGACTACGACGACGCCTCGAGGACCGCGATCGAGACGAACAAGCAGGTCTTCGTGATCGACAAGGTGCTCTCGGAGTGGCGGCGGCGCCCGGTGGGCTCGGCGTCCCGCCGCTTGCACCTGCACTTCCACGCGCGGCCGGTCGAGGTGCTCGGAACGCCTGAAACCGGCGTGACTGGTTTCAGGTACGAGCGCACCAAGCCGGATGGCGCGGGCGGCGTGCTCGGGACCGGCGAGATCCGCGAGGTGGCGGTCGGCGCGCTGTACCGCGCGGTCGGCTACTTCGGTTCGCCGCTGGACGGGATCCCCTTCGACGAGAGGCGCGGCGTCATCCCGAACCGCGAGGGCCAGGTCATCGGCGACGACGACGAGGCGATCCCGGGGATCTACGCGACGGGCTGGATCAAGCGCGGCCCCGTCGGGCTGATCGGCCACACCAAGTCGGACGCCATGGAGACGATCTCGCATCTCGTGGTCGATCAGGCGAACTGGTGGTCGCCCGCTGACCCGTCGCCGGAGTCGGTCGTGGCGCTGCTCGACGCGCGCGGCGTGAAGTACACCGATCTCGAGGGCTGGCACCGTCTCGACGAGCACGAGATCGCGCTCGGCGCGCCCCAGGATCGGGCCCGCATCAAGGTCGTGCCGCGCGACGAGATGGTCGAGATCAGCCGGGG
>WOYR01000091.1:0-5821 GCA_011620705.1 Microbacteriaceae bacterium
CCACCGTGTCCAGCAGGAACTCGACGGTGCCGGCGTTGACGTAGCCGATCGACTTGGCGAAGGCGATCGCATCCCGGTACATCGCCTGCCGGATGCTCTCGTCGAGATGGGGGGCGGGCGCGATCTCGACGACCTTCTGGTTGCGCCGCTGCACCGAGCAGTCGCGCTCGAAGAGGTGGACGGTCTCGCCATCGCCGTCTGCCAGGATCTGCACCTCGATGTGGCGGGGCCGCAGCACCGCCTGCTCCAGGAACATGGTCGCATCGCCGAAGGCGCTGTCCGCCTCGCGCATGGCGGCTTCGAGGGCGGCTCTCAACTCCGACTTCTTCTCCACCCTGCGCATGCCGCGGCCGCCGCCGCCCGCGACCGCCTTCGCGAAGATGGGGAAGCCGATGGCGTCCGCGCCTGCCAGCAGTTCGTCGATGTCCTTCGACGCGGGGGTGGAGGCGAGCACCGGCACGCCCGCGGCGATCGCGTGCTCCTTGGCTGTCACCTTGTTGCCCGCCATCTCGAGCACCTGGCTGCCGGGGCCGATGAAGGTGATCCCGGCCTCGACAGCGGCCTGCGCCAGCTCGGGGTTCTCGGAGAGGAAGCCGTAGCCCGGGTAGATCGCGTCTGCGCCGCTCTGCTTGGCGACGCGGATGATCTCCTTCACATCGAGATAGGCCCGGACCGGATGCCCCTCCTCGCCGATCAGGTACGCCTCGTCCGCCTTGAGCCGGTGCAGCGAGTTGCGATCCTCGTATGGATACACGGCGACCGTCCTGGCCCCCAGTTCGAAGGCCGCGCGGAAGGCGCGGATCGCGATCTCGCCGCGGTTGGCCACCAGGATCTTCGTGAACAAGTCGGTCCTCTCGAGAACTGCCTCCAAGCCTAGGGCGGCCGGGACGGGCGCATGCGCTGGTGGCCGGGCGTGCGGGCGTCGGAAGTGGGCTCTCATTCAGAGTAGTGAAGGTAGGCTCCTTGATCGTGCACGTGCTCAGCGTCAGCTCCCTCAAAGGAGGCGTGGGAAAGACCACGGTGACGCTCGGGCTCGCGTCTGCGGCCTTCGCGAAGGGCATCCCGACGCTCGTCGTCGACCTCGATCCGCAGTCGGATGTCTCCACGGGGATGGACATCGCGGTGTCCGGCCACCTGAATGTGGCCGACGTGCTCGCCTCCCCGAAGGAGAAGATCGTGCGCTCCGCGATCGCCCCCTCCGGCTGGACGCGAGGCCGACCCGGCACGGTCGATGTGATGATCGGCTCGCCGTCCGCGATCAACTTCGACGGGCCGCATCCGAGCATCCGGGACATCTGGAAGCTGGAGGAGGCCCTCGCGCATGTCGAGAAGGACTACGAGCTGGTCCTCATCGACTGCGCCCCCTCCCTGAACGCGCTGACCCGCACCGCCTGGGCGGCGAGCGACCGCGTCGCCGTCGTGACCGAACCCGGCCTGTTCTCGGTGGCGGCCGCCGACCGCGCGCTGCGGGCGATCGAGGAGATCCGCCGCGGCCTCTCCCCCCGGCTGCAGCCGCTCGGGATCATCGTCAACCGGGCTCGCGTGCAGTCTCTCGAGCACCAGTTCCGCATCAAGGAGCTGCGCGACATGTTCGGCCCGCTCGTGCTCTCGCCCCAGCTGCCCGAGCGCACGTCGCTGCAGCAGGCGCAGGGTGCGGCCAAGCCCCTGCACATCTGGCCCGGGGACTCCGCTCAGGAGCTCGCGGCCGACTTCGACGCGCTGCTGGACCGCGTCATGCGCACCGGTCGCATCCCGACCGCCGGCAGCACCACGGTCTGAGTCAGGTCCGCGCCGCACCACCGGTCGCCGCAGTCACTGACCGGTCGCTGAGCTGGTCGAAGCGTCGTCGTCAGGCCGAGCGCGCGGCGCGGCGAGCCGAAAGCTCGTCCATCGCGTCCGGAGCCTGCGCGTCGAAGTCCACGAGCGTGGACTCGACCTCGTGCAGAACCTTGCCGACGGCGATGCCGAAGACGCCCTGACCGCGGCTGACCAGGTCGATGACCTCGTCGTCGGAGGTGCAGAGGTAGACGCTCGCCCCGTCGCTCATGAGGGTGATCTGCGCCAGGTCGTAGACACCGGACTCGCGGAGCTGGTCGACGGCGACCCGGATCTGCTGCAGCGAGATCCCGGTATCGAGAAGCCGCTTGACGAGCTTGAGGACCAGGATGTCGCGGAAGCCGTAGAGGCGCTGCGAGCCTGAGCCCGCCGCTCCCCGCACTGTCGGTTCGACGAGCTGGGTGCGCGCCCAGTAGTCCAGCTGGCGGTAGCTGATGCCGGCGGCACGGGCGGCGATCGCGCCCCGGTAGCCGGAGCCGTCATCGAGATCGGGAAGGCCGTCGGTGAAGAGCAGTCCGAGGTCGTAGCGAGCGTCCTCGCTGCGGTTCACGTCGACCATGGTGTCCTCACCCTCAAGTTGAACTTGAAGCTCAACTTCCTCGTGCTTTCCACGCTACCCATCGCGGGTGCCTGCGGCAATGACATCCGAGCCGGGCTCTCGGCGTGTCGTGCGTTTTGCCAGGCCGGAGCCCGCCCGCGCGGTGCAGCGGTGTGCAGCGCGGAGCGGGGGCGCACTACAGCCGGCTCAGTGCGGAGCGGATCAAGTTGGAACGCACCACCTCGAGCTGGCCGGCGATCTCGCGCGCCATCTCGAGCGCCTTCGCGCGGCTGGACGCGTCCTTGCGCCGTGCCACAGGGATCAGCGCGCTCTCGATCAACCCGAGCTCCCGCTCGGCCGCGGCGCGGAAGCCGCGCAGGTGCCGCGGCTCGATGCCGGAGCGCTGCAGCTCGACGAGCGCCTTGAGCACGGCGAGTTCGTCATCGCCGTAGTGCTCCGCCGCGACGATGAGCGAGGCGGTGACCGCATCGCCCAGCAGCATCGGGGTCGCGCCCGCCTCCTTGACCAGCTCCTCGCGGCTCAGCCGGCGGTCGCTCGGCAGCATGGAGGGGCCGCTGACCGTCACCCCGCCGGGCAGCACGGGCTCGCGGCCGGCATCCAGATCGTCGAGGTAGCCGCGGATCACCTTCAGCGGCAGGTAGTAGTCGCGCTGCATGGTGAGCACGAGCCGCAGCCGCTCCAGATCGCTCGGCGAGAACTTGCGGTAGCCGGACTCGGTGCGCGAGGGGGTCACCAGGCGGCGCTCCTCGAGGAAGCGCAGCTTCGACGGCGAGAGGTCGGGGAACTCGGGGCTGAGGCGTGCGAGCACCTGCCCGATGCTGAGCAGTTGAGGCCCCGGCGCCTGACGCGCCGGGGAGCTGAGCCCCGCCATCAACGACTCGTCGGCGCGAGATCACGCCGCGAGGCGTAGAAGGTGAGCCGGAACTTGCCCACCTGCACTTCTGCCCCGTCACTGAGCAGCGCGGATTCGATGCGCACCCCGTCGAAGTATGTGCCGTTCAGCGATCCGAGGTCATGAACCTGGAAGATGTTGCCCACCCGGGTGAACTCGGCGTGGCGGCGCGAGACCGTCACGTCGTCGAGGAAGATGTCCGCATCCGGATGCCGCCCCGCCACGGTCGAGTCGGCATCGAGCAGGAAGCGCGCCCCCGCATTCGGGCCGCGCCGCACAATCAGCAGTGCGGAGCCGGACGGCAGCGCGGCGATCGCCTCCTGCTCGTCGGGCGAGATCCCGGCTTCCATCGCCGTGAGTTGGGAGACGAAGTCTTCGGTGAAATGAGCGGTCGTGTCGTTGGACGGGGCATCGTTCGAAGGCGCACCTTCCGGGGATCCCCCCGGGACATCGTCGGCCATGGAGCCCCTCCTTAGCTTTCCAGGTTATCGGATGCCGCGACGGGCGCATCCCGGAGATCTCGGATCAGGCGGCCGGCCTGAAGTGCATAGATCACGCCGGCCCACCAATAGAGGAAGATGCCCCACAGCACGGCCGCCCAGGCCAGCGGGTATGCGACACCCACGATCGCGGGGAAGGCAGCGGCGAGCACGAACACCGGCATCGCGAACAGCAGCGCGAAGGTGCCCATCTTGCCGAGATGATGCACCGGGAGCGGTCCGTAGCCGTGGTTGGCCAGCACGACGCCCAGGATCAGCAGCAGCAGGTCACGGGCGATGATCACGCCCGCGACCCACCATGGGATGAACCCGCCCCATGCCAGGCCGATCAGCGTCGAGAAGATGAACAGGCGGTCGGCCGCCGGATCGAGCAGCTGTCCGACACGGCTGACCTGATTGAACCTGCGGGCGACGAAGCCGTCGACGAAGTCGGTCGCGCTCGAGACCACCAAGGTGATGAGCGCGGTCAGGTACTCATGGGTCAGCAGGAACACCAGGAAGACCGGGATCAGCAGGAGTCGGAACAGGCTGAGCGCGTTCGGGACCGTCACGATCCGGGAACTCACTGTCGCCACCACCCGCCTCCTTTCTCGCGAGAGTCTATCCATGCCGAACGCGGGCTCCCAGGCCCGCAATAGCATCGGGACATGTCTCCCCTGCTCCTCGTGCTCTTCATCGCCATCGCCGTCTGCGCCTTCTGCTGGATCGCGTCCCTGGTCACCGGGGACACTTCGTGGGTGGACCGCATCTGGTCGATCATGCCGGTGATCTACACCTGGGTCTTCGCGATCGCCGCCGGGCTCGCCGACCCCAGGCTGGATGCGATGGCGGGCCTGGTCACGCTCTGGGGGGCTCGTCTGACCTTCAACTTCGCGCGCAAGGGCGGCTACGCCGGCATCGGCGGCGATCACGAGGACTACCGCTGGGCGGTGCTGCGCGGCCGGATGCCGCCACTCGCCTTCCAGTTCTTCAACTTCTTCTTCATCGTGCTGTTCCAGAACGCGGTCCTCGTGCTGATCGCCCTGCCGGCGTACACGGCCTTCCAGCACCGCGGCACCCCTTTCGGCGCGCTGGACGGCGTGCTGACGATCCTGTTCCTGCTCTTCCTGGCCGGGGAGACGGTGGCCGATCAGCAGCAGTGGAGATTCCAGAGCTGGAAGAAGACCGAGGTGGCGGCGGGAAGGGAGCCGGCGCAGCGTTTCGTGCAGACCGGCCTGTGGCGGTTCTCGCGGCATCCGAACTTCTTCTTCGAGAACGCGCAGTGGTGGACGGTCTTCGCCTTCGGCGCTGTCGCGGCCGGCTCGGTGCTGCAGTGGACGGCCGCCGGGATCGTGCTGCTGCTGGCGGTGTTCATCGGTTCGACGAACTTCACCGAGGCGATCACGAAATCGAAGTACCCGGAGTACGCGCAGTTCCAGAGGACGACATCGCCGGTCATCCCGTGGTTCCCGCGGCGGGCCGCCACGACCACCCGGGCGTGAGCGATTAGCCTCGCGGGATGTCGTGCATCCGCTTCAATACGCCGGCGCAGCGCGCGCAGATGCGCGCGGCGGCGCCCGCGATGCTCACGCCGGAGGAGGCGGCGGCGCAGCATCCCGCACCTCCGGTGACCGAGAGCAAGATCCGCCGGCTTCGTCTGCTGGCCGCGAGCGGGAACCCCAAGATCCGGGAGAGCGTCGCCAGCTCGTCCCACACCCCGGCCGAGCTCTTCGAGAGCCTGGCGCGCGACCCCGACCGGGGCGTGCGCTGCTGCGTCGCACGCAACGAAGCAGCGCCGTGCGATGTGCTGCGCGAGCTGTCGCACGACAGCGACGAGACCGTGCGCGGCTGGGTCGCCGTGAACTTCTTCGTGCCCGATGACGTCATGCGCCGGCTGGCAGACGACCCGAGCGAGACGGTGCGCTCCCTCGTCGCCTGGAAGGCGTCGCTGGCCGGAACCGTCCTTCCTGCGTAGAAGCCGCTTCCGAGAAGCCGGTTCGCGGGCTCAGCGGAGTTCGGGGTCGAGCTCCACGAGGCGGGAGCGCAACGCGGGCC
>WOYR01000091.1:5921-14990 GCA_011620705.1 Microbacteriaceae bacterium
CGGGCTCAGCGGAGTTCGGGGTCGAGCTCCACGAGGCGGGAGCGCAACGCGGGCCAGCTCGACGCGAGCCCTGGATGCAGCGGCAACCCCGCGACATCCTCGAACGGCACCCAACGGATCGCGATGCTCTCCGCGTCGCCGACGATCGGCTCGAAGAACTCGACGGAGCGCGCCAGCACCGTGGTGTAGCTCCAGTAGCCGATATCGAACACCGAGGTGCCGAGCACCCGGACCAGATCCGGCGGAACACCGCCCTCCTCGTCGGCCTCCCGGATGGCGGCGAACTCGGCGGGCTCGTCCTGCTTGCGGGCGCCGCCAGGGACGCCCCAGGTGCCGCCGTGGTGGCTCCAGATGGCGCGGTGCTGCAGCAGAACACCGGCATCCGGATGCGCGAGCAGCAGCCCGGCCGCCCCGTAGGTGCCCCAGAACCGGCCGTCGGGCCCATCGACCCAGGCGTCGGTCGAGCCATGCGGACGCCGCTGCATGGGGTCGTGGTTGGGGCGTTCCATACCCGCCAGCCTAGGCTCAGACGGGGTTCCGCGCCCTCTGCCAGTCGGCGCGCCAGCGCCGTCGGGACTCCGCACCGGCTCCCGGCGGTGCGGCGTAACGTGGCGTCCATGTTCACCGGGATCGTGCCGCCGTATCTGCTCGCGCGCCTCGCCCAGTCGGAGGCTCCCGAACTGCACGATGCGGCCATGGCCGCCCAGAAGACACTGCGCCACGACGAGCCGCGGCGGGCCAGGCTGACCTTCAGCCTCGACGCAGACCACCGGCTGGTCGCCGAGCTCAGCGACGCGCCGAACCGGACCATCAGCGACGGGCACGGCACCGAGGCGCTGCCGGGCACGCCCGTGCGCCGGGAGGGCGATCCCGCGGTGAAGGACGCGGCGGTGAACGAGGCATACGACGGCCTCGGCGCGACCTTCGCCCTCTACTCCGAGGTCTACGCCCGCAACTCGATCGACGGCAAGGGGCTGCCTCTCGACGGCACCGTGCACTACGGGACGGGCTATGACAACGCCTTCTGGAACGGCGAGCGGATGGTCTTCGGCGACGGGGATGGCCAGGTATTCGGCCGCTTCACCTCTTCGTTCACCGTGATCGGCCACGAGCTCACCCACGGCGTGACGCAGTACGCCGCCGGACTGATCTACAAGGACCAGCCAGGGGCGCTCAACGAGTCCATCAGCGACGTGTTCGGCTCGCTGGTCGAGCAGTACGCCAAGAAGCAGACCGTCACCACGGCGAGTTGGCTGATCGGAGAGGGCCTGTTCACGAAGAAGGTGAAGGGGGTCGCTCTGCGCTCCATGAAGGCGCCGGGCACCGCATACGACGATCCGCAGCTCGGCAAGGATCCCCAGCCTGCCGACTTCGCGCACTATGTGCAGACGGCAGACGACGACGGCGGCGTGCACATCAACTCGGGCATCCCGAACCGCGCCTTCTACCTGGTCGCTCATCGGCTCGGCGGCCACGCCTGGGAGCGCGCAGGCCGGATCTGGTACGACACCCTCCTCTCCGGCCTGAAGCCGACCACCGGCTTCGCGGCCTTCGGCGCCGCGACAGCAGCCGCTGCGGCCGCGCGGTACGGTGGCTCATCGGCCGAGGTGGCCGCGGTACGAGCCGGCTGGTCCGGCGTGGGAGTGGCCATAGATGGCGACGTCGCAGCGTGACGCCGGCCCGGATGACGCGGGCGGCGGCCCCGGCTCCAGGCTGAGCATCCTCGTGGTGCGCAGTGGTGGTCTCGCCGGGATCTCGCAGCAGTGGCAGGTCGAACCGGACGCAGACGCGGAGGACTGGATCGCCATGGTGCAGGCGTGCCCGTGGGGCTCTGTCGGCCGCGACGATGCCGCACGCGATCGGTTCACCTGGCGCATCGAGGCCAGGATGCCGCCACGGCTGCGCACCGCATCCGTGCCCGAGAGCGAGCTGGTCGGTCCGTGGCGCGCGCTGGTCGAGCGGGTGCAGGAGGTCGGAGCGCGTGGCTGACGCCGCAGACGCCCGCGTCGACTCCTGGCTGTGGGCGGTGCGGTTGGTGAAGACCCGCTCGGCGGCGACCTCGCTCTGCAAGGCCGGCCACGTCCGCGTCAACGGGGAGCGAGCGAAGCCCGCTCAGCACCTCAGGATCGGCGACGAGGTCCAGTTCCGCTCGGAGGGCGGCCCGCCGCGGATCGTCGTCGTGCGAGGGCTCTACCTGAAACGGGTCGGCGCCCCGCTCGCGGTCGCCGCGTACGAGGACCACAGCCCTCCCCCGCCGCCGAAGGAGGAGCGGCTGTTCCTCGGGGTGAGGGACCGCGGAGCCGGCCGGCCGACCAAACGGGACCGGCGGAAGATCAGCGAACTGATGGGCGAGTCCGAGGACTAGCAGCGGCGGGTCGAACCAAGGGGCTCGAACTCGACGGACTCAGGCCGCGGCATTCCGGGCGAGGCCGCCCTCGATCGCCGCGATGATCTCAGGGGCGTCGGGCTGCGTCTTCGGCCGGAAGCGCGAGACCGCGTCATCCGGAGCGATGACGAACTTCTCGAAGTTCCACGCCACCTTGCCCGCCTTGCCGTCCTGGTCCTTGACCTGGGTGAGCTCGGTGTAGAGCGGGTGCTTGCCGCGGCCGTTGACCTTGATCTTGTCCATCAGCGGGAAGGTCACGCCATAGGTCGTCGAGCAGAACTCCTTGATCTCGTCCGCGGTGCCGGGCTCCTGGCCCAGGAACTGGTTGCAGGGGAAGCCGAGAACCGTGAACCCGCGGTCGCCGTACTCCTTCTGCAACTCCTCGAGCTTCTCGTACTGCGGGGTCAGGCCGCACTTGGAGGCGACGTTCACCACCATGACGACCTTGTCGGCGTAATCGCCCAGTGTGACCGACTTGCCGTCGATGTCGGTCAGTTCGATATCCCGGATTCCCATGCCGCCGAATATACGCCGGGGTGGACAGGGCGTGCTGTTAACAGAGTGCGAAAGTTGTGACGTGTCAACCATTCAGCAGACGGCGGTAGATCGCGAGGTACTCGTCGACCATCCGCTCCACTCCGAAGCGGCGCTCTGCCACGTCTCGTACCTGCACGCGATCGAGTCGCGCCGCCCGCGGCACGGCGGCCACCGCCTCATCCAGGCCGTCCACCACGAAACCGGTGACCGCCTCGTCGATGAGTTCGGGCATCGCCCCGCGCCGGTAGGCGACGACCGGCGTCCCGCACGCCATCGCCTCGATGACGGCGAGACCGAAGGGCTCGTCGAATCCGATCGGATGCAGCAGCATCGCGGCGGCGCCGAGCACCCGGTCCCGATCCGCGGGCCCGATCGAGCCGAGGTGGACGACCCGCTCGCCGTCGACATGCGGCGCCACCCGCTCGGCGAAATACGCATCATCGACGACGGGTCCGCAGATCAGCAGGCGGCGCCCGGTCCGCCGCGCGATCTCGATCGCGTCCGCTGTGCCCTTGTCGGGGTGGATCCTGCCCAGCACGACGAGGTCGTCTCCGGCTTCGGCCGTTGCGGTGAACTCGTCGAGATCGATGCCGTGATGCACGGTGGCGAGATAGTCCAGCTCGGGGGCGCGGTCGGCATCCGAGATGGAGACGTAGGCGGAGGCGGCGCGCTGGTACACCGGCAGGATCGCGGCTCCCGAGAACCCGTGGATCGTGGTCAGCAGCGGCGCGCCCCATGAGCGCGCGAAGGCCAGCGGGAGCCAGTCGAGATGGTTGTGGACCAGATCGAAGTCACCGGATCGCTCGAGGGCGCGGGCGACGTGCATCGCCTCCCAGATCCGGCCGTCCATCGCGGGATCCTCGGCATAGCCGTGCGGCAGCACCGACTCGAGAGCGGCACCGGTGATCGAGTCGGCGGTCGCGAACAGCGTCACGTCCTCGCCGCGCGCGACCAGTCCCTCGGTGAGGAGGGACGCCACCCGCTCCCAGGGCCCGTAGTCGCGGGGCGGCGTGCGCCAGGCGACGGACGAGAGCATGGCGATCTTCACGGCGCGGCCGGCACCAGGGGCTCCGGCGTCATCGCGGCCAGGAGCTCGGCGAGATCGATCGAGGCGACGCGCACGCGCTGAACGGCGATCCCATACGGCAGCCAGACCTTTCCCTCGTGCAGCACCGCGCCGCAGGAGTAGACGACGTTGGGAACGTAGCCGTCGCTCGCGCCGGCGGGTGGCCGCAGGAGCGGTTCACGGAGACGGGCGCGCACGACCGTCGGGTCCTCGAGGTCGAGCAGCATCGCTCCGATGCTGTACTGCCGCATCGGCCCGACGCCGTGCAGCAGCACGAGCCAGCCATCCGGCGTCTCGATCGGGGAGCCGCAATTCCCGGTCTGCACGACCTCCCAGAGCAGCCGCGGCCGGTGCAGCACGGCGATGTCGCTCCAGAACAGGCCGTCCGAGGAGCGGGCGATCGACGTGTTCTCGCCGTCGGTGCGGGTGAGCGCGAACATCTTGCCGCCGATCGGGCGGGGGAACAGCGCCATCCCCTTGTTGCGGGCCGCCGGCCCGGTCAGCCGGTGCACGGCGAACTCGAGCAGGTCGGGCGAGACGACCAGCCGCGGTGCGACGGCCTGCCCGTTGTACGCGGTGTACGTTGCGCGGTACTCGGTGCGTCCGTCGTCGTGGGTGAAGAGAACGAAGCGCGCATCCTCCATGCCGTTGGTCTCGTCGGATGCCGCGGGCAGCAGCACCCGCTGGCCCAGCTGGCTCCAGGCCTCGAAGCGCGCGTGATAGGCGGACCACGCCATGGTCCGGAGCACGTCGAGATCGCTGCGCGTGTCGTGCCGCTGCGCCAACTCGGCCGGCACGTCGCTGATCGCCCGTTCGATCTGCGAGCTCATGAATGCGGCGGGCAGAGCGCGAACGATCGCGCCGGACACCTCGTTGAGCCGTCCCTCGGTCTCGAGGGATTCGCGGAAGTGGGCGCGCGTCCAGTCGCCTTCGCTGACGGTGGCGGCGACGAGCGGCATGGGGCGCGGGCCGAACACCCAGCCGGGCCCGACCACCGCCGTGGCGAACACGATCGACGAGATGTGGCCCTCCCCGATCGCGCGCAGCGCGACGGCGAGCCGCAACTGCCCTGGCTCCAGCCCGCTCTGGTCCGGATGCGGCACCGCGCTGGGATTGCACAGCGCGGCCGCTTCCAGCGAGTACTCGGCCGTGAACGCCGCGCCGAGCACGATCTCGTGGTCGGGGTCCATCGGCGGGGTCTCCCCCGCACGGAATGCGACGGTCGCCGCGTGCCGCCGCAGCAGGGCCGGGAACGACTCGTCGCGCGGGCCGAAGGAGGCGAGGATGCGCAGGGCCTCCGCGCGCAGCTCATCTGGAGTCGTCGCGTCGATGCGTTCCATGATGTCGCCGGCCCGCGAGCCGGTGCGCGCGTAGCCCTCGCCCGGCAGGAACAGACGGGCCATGACCCGTGAGGAGTCCGGGAGCAGTTCGACGCCGGCGTCAGCGATGTGCACGGTCACCGGCGCCCACCAGTCCCGCCGCGCGAGCGTGCTGGAAGGTGCTGAGCACGGCGAGGGTGGATTCGGCGCCGCGGTTCTCGTTGCGCCCGTGCGGCTCGAGGCCGTCGTAGCCGGCCCCGGAGTCGGGGTCGAGCATCGGCGTGCCGCTGTCGTTGTCGCCGAGGAACCAGTTCCACGCCCGGCCGAGCTCCTCGCGCCAGCGCGGGTCGCCGGTCAGCGCGAAGGCGCGCGCCGCGGCATCGGCGATCGCCGCGACCTCGATGGGCTGCTGGTCGAATTGCACGCCGGTCTCGTCGCGGCCGCGGCCCTTCGTGCCGGTCACCGAGAGATGGCCGTCCCGCGACTCGATGGCGAGCAGGGCGTCGAAGGCGCGCAGCGCGCGGTCGATCAGCCGGTCGTCGCCCGTCGCGTGACCGGCAGCCAGCAGCCCGTCGACGAGCGATGCGTTGCCGTAGCGAAGCCGGGACTCGAGCCAGCCGTTCTCGGCGGTCCCACGCGGGATGACGGCGATCGTGGTCGCCACCAGCCGGCGTGCCGCCTCGGATCCCGGCCGCAGTTCGAGCACCGCCGCGGCGCCCGGCCCGGCGAAGGCCATCGCGCGCACATCGACGGAGTGCCGCTGCGCCGCACGGTGGAACGCCCGCATCGCCCGCGCCCGGGTCAGCGGAAGCGGCGCGACGGCCGCCGCGACCCCGAGGGCGCCCACTGCGCGCCCCCACCAGTCGCCGGTCGACGGCTCGTCCGTCCATGCGCCGGAGATGTCCATGCGGTTGTGCGCCCGGCCGTTCGAGTCGATCGCGGCGTCGACGAAGCGCAGACAGGTCTCGGTGAGTTCGGCGACCAGCGATGACGGTTCCGGCTCGCGCACGAGCACCAGGAGCGCACGGGCGACGTCGTCGAGGCAGTATCCGCGCTCGCGACGGGGTTCATCGCGGTCCGCGTGCTCGAACACGCCGCGCGCGTCGGTCAGTCGGGCCAGGTGGAAGAAGGGCATCGTCGTCGGCCGGGACGCGAGGGCGATCATGCCGACCGCTCCACCCGGATGCCGCGGGCAAGGTCCCGGTACTGCGCGGCGACGGCCGGCCAGCTCACGTCGGTGCTGAGCGCACCGCGGTGATCGACGGGAGCTGAGCGGTGCAGGATCGCGCGAACGGCCCGAGCGATCCCCGCCGGGTCCTCGTGCTCGACGAGCGCGCCGACCCCGTTCGCGAGCAGCTCGCTGGAGTGCGGGAACGTCGTCGCGACGACATCCTTGCCCGCGGCGACGGCTTCGGCGAGCACACCGGAGGTGACCTGCTCCCGGGTGTCGTACGGCAGCAGCACGATCTCGGCGGCGGCCACGTGCTCGCCGAGCTGGTGCGCGTCGAGATAACGCCCGTCGAGGGTGACCCGCTCCTCCAGCCCCAGCTCGACGATCAGGCGCTGCAGGCTCTCGCGGTAGGCCTCGCCCTCGCGCTCGACCACCTTGGGGTGGGTCTGCCCGACGACCAGGTAGTGCAGCTCCGGCTCCGTCCTCGCGAGAACGGCCATGGCGCGGATGCCCCACTCGATCCCCTTGCCCGGTCCGATCAGCCCCCAGGTGAGCAGTCCGCGGCGGTCGGGGTGCGCGGCCGTCGGTACCGATGCGGCGGGCACCGATATCCAGTCAGCGACGCCGTGCGGGATCACGCTGACCTTGGCGGCATCCACCGTGTAATGCTCGGCGAGCAGGCAGCGGGCGGTCTCGGTCATGACGACGACCGCGCCCGCGAGTTGCGCGACCTTCTCGAGCACGATCCGCTGGTGCGCCGTCGGCGCTGGAAGCACGGTGTGCAGCACCACGATGCTGGGAGCGGTGAGAGCGGCCAGCACCGGCAGGATCTCCTCGCCGTCGCGCCCCCCGTAGATCCCGTACTCGTGCTGCACGATCACGGCGTCGCTGGCGCTGAGCGTGCGCGCCGCATCCCGTCCGCTCGCCGGATCGCCGCGGTGCAGTTCGCCGACGATGGCGGACCGGGTTCCGAGCGCCGCGATCGCGGGCGCATCGTCGTGGTCCATCGCTCGCACGATCCGGGCGCGCGCGTCATCCGGGCCGACCAGCGCCGTCGCCAGGGCCTGGGTGAAGGTGGCAAGCCCGCAGCGGGTCGGCGGATAGGTGGAGAGGTAGGAGAAGCTGGACACGGAGGCCTCCGTTCGTCCGAAGCCGGCCGAGCCCGCGACCCGAGGGCGACGAACGCGGGACTTCCGGAGTTCGAGACGTCTGCCGAACGGCACCCCTCGTGGGAAAGCGCTCCGTCGCCGCGATCCGGTCCGCCGCGTGGGACCGATCGTCGAACGCGACTGTGGCTCAACGATACCGGACCCGCCTGGGAATTGCTCGACCGCCCTGCGGGCTGCGCCACCCCGGCGTACCGTTGAGCCATGGCCACCGAGTTCACGCACGAGCCCGACGCGCACCGCTACACGATGCGGGTCGATGGCGACGTCGTCGGCTTCCTGGAGTACCAGGATCACGGCGCCGGCACGGTCATGCACCACACGGTGACGATCCCGAAGCACCGCGGGCACGGCTATGCGGCCGAACTCGTCGAGTACGCCGTCGACGATGTCGAGTCGCACGGCGGCGGGCCGATCACTCCGACGTGCTGGTATGTCGCCGAGTGGTTCGCCCGGCATCCGGAGCGCGCCGCGCTGCTCGCAGCACGCTAGTCCCGTCCACCGCGAAAGTACGTATATTCGCGTACCTTCGCCGCTGAATGTACGTCGATATACGTACTTTCGGGAAGACGGGCTTTCGGGAAGGCGGGCTTTCGGGAAGACGGACGGGAGCGCTACGTCAGCGCCGAGAACGCGGTCGGCGTGAGGATCGAGTTGGCGATCCTGGCGACGATCTGCCCGTCGGCCTCGCTCGCCGCGCGTGCGGCGATCCAGTCCGGGTCCGCCTGGAAGCTGTTCCACTTCTGCTCGCGCTCGGCCAGCGACTCCCAGGCGAGCAGGTAGGTCAGATCCTGATTGTCCGGGCCGATCGCGGTGGTGAAGAACCCGACCTGCCGGATGCCGTACTCCTCCCAGAACCCGAGCGTCACCATCTCGAAGCGGGACAGCAGGGCCGGCATGCGCCCGGGCAGCGCCGTGTAGACGCGGAGCTCGTAGATCACCTGCTCATTCTGCCCCGACCCGCCGGAAGGCGGACATCGCCGGCGATATGGTTGACGGAAAGCAAGCAACGACCGGGCGGACTCGACGGTGAGACGCCACGCCATGTCTCATCCAGAGAGCCATGTCTCATCCAGAGAGAAGAACCGTGTCCGACACGCAGAAGCCCGTGCGCCAGAGGAACGACCGTGAGCGCCGCGGCATGTTCCACCGCGACAGCCCCAACTACAAGTGGATCGCACTGAGCAACACGACGCTGGGCATGCTGATGGCGACCATCAACGGGTCGATCGTGCTCATCTCGCTCCCTGCGATCTTCACCGGCATCAAGCTCGACCCGCTCGAGCCCGGCAACGTCAGCTACCTGCTCTGGATGCTGATGGGCTACATCCTCGTCACCGCGGTTCTCGTCATGACCTTCGGCCGGCTCGGCGACATGGTCGGCCGCGTCAAGATCTACAACCTCGGCTTCGTGATCTTCACGA